>JALZAH010000096.1 GCA_030948425.1 Actinomycetota bacterium | reverse complement strand
GTGCAGAACTACTTCGGGGTGCGCTGCGACCCGTCCCTGCCCTACGACGCCGACTTCACGCCGCCGATCGAGGGAACGGGCCTCCCCAAAGGCCAGCATCCCGTCTCGGTGTCGCGGCCCAACTTCGTCGAGCTGTGCCGACGGCTGACGATCACCGACGAGGCCACCTTTGAGGACGTGTGGCGCCGCCTGGGGCTGTCGGTCGACTGGTCGAGCACCTACACGACCATCGGCGAACGGGCGCAGCGGGCATCACAGCGCGCCTTTCTGCGCCTGGTGGCGGCCGGTGAGGCCTACAGCGCGGAAGCTCCCACCCTGTGGGACATCGATTTCCGCACGGCGGTGGCGCAGGCCGAGCTCGACGACCGGGAGCGGCCCGGCGCCTACTTCAAGCTGGCCTTCCACCGCAGCGACGGCCAAGGTGACATCGTCATCGACACCACCCGCCCCGAGCTGCTGCCGGCGTGCGTGGCCCTGGTCGCCCACCCCGATGATGAACGCTTTGCCAGGGTGATCGGCACGACGGTGCGCACCCCGCTGTTCGACGTGGAGGTTCCCGTCGTCGCCCACCATCTTGCCCAACCCGACAAAGGCACCGGGGTGGCCATGATCTGCACCTTCGGTGACGTCACCGACATCGTGTGGTGGCGTGAGCTGACCCTGCCGGTTCGCTCCGTGATCGGCCGTGACGGCAGGTTGGTGGCCGCGGCACCCGACGTCATGGCCCCTGAGGCTGCGGCCATCTACGACGAGGAGCTGGCCGGCAGGACGGTCCGCCAGGCGCAGACCCGCATCGCCGAGCTGCTGGCCGACAGCGGTGAGCTGATCGGAGAGCCCCGTGCCATCACCCATGCGGTGAAGTTCTACGAGAAGGGCGAACGCCCCCTCGAGATCGTCTCCAACCGCCAATGGTTCATCCGCACCCTGGCTCACCGGGAGAAGCTGCTGGCGCGGGGGGCGGAGTTGCACTGGCACCCTCGCTACATGGCCGGCCGATTCCAGAGCTGGGTGGAGGGCCTCAACAGCGACTGGCTGATCAGCCGTCAGCGCTTCTTCGGCGTGCCGTTCCCCGTGTGGTATCGCCTCGACACCGACGGCGAGGTCCTCCACAGCCGACCCCTGGTCCCCGACGAGGACCGCCTGCCCATCGACCCGACCACCGACGTCCCCGACGGCTACACCGAGGCGCAGCGCAACCAGGCGGGGGGGTTCGCCGCCGATCCCGACATCATGGACACCTGGGCAACGTCCTCGCTCAGCCCCCAGATCGCCGGTGGCTGGGAGGAGGACCCTGACCTGTGGTCACGGCTGTGGCCGATGGATCTGAGACCGCAGGCTCACGACATCATCCGCACGTGGCTGTTCTCCACCGTGGTGCGCGCCGAGCTCGAGTTCGACTCCCTTCCCTGGAGCGACGTGGCCCTGTCGGGATGGATCCTTGACCCTGACCGCAAGAAGATGTCCAAGTCGCAGGGCAACGTCGTCACCCCGCTCGACCTGCTCGACGCCCACGGCTCCGACGCCGTGCGCTACTGGGCGGCGTCGGCCCGGCTGGGCACCGACACCACCTTCGACGAGGGACAGATGAAGATCGGCCGGAAGCTGGCCATCAAGGTGCTCAACGTGGCCAACTTCGTCCTCGGTGGCCGCGGCTTGGCTCTGGTCGACCAAGGCGCACCGCTCGGCACCCCGGAGTGGTCAGCCGCCACCATCTCCCAGGTGACCGAACCCATCGACCGGGCCGTCCTGGCCGCTCTGGTCGCCGTGGTCAGCGACGCCACCGCCGACCTGGACGGCTACGACCACGCCCGGGCGCTGGAGCGCACCGAGAGCTTCTTCTGGGCGTTCTGCGACAACTATGTGGAGCTGGTCAAGGCTCGGGCCTACGGGGAGTTGGGCGACGAACGGGCGGCGTCGGCCCGAGCGGCGCTGCTCGTCACCCTCTCCACCGTAGTCCGGCTGCTGGCCCCGTTCCTGCCCTTCGTCACCGAAGAGGTGTGGTCGTGGTGGGCCCCGAGCGGATCGGTGCACCGCTCGATGTGGCCGGCGCCGGAAGAACTGGGCGATGCCCCGGGGCGGCCGGAGGTCCTGGCCGTGGCCAGTGAGGTGGTGGGCCGGGCGCGGCGGGCCAAGACCGAGGCGGGGCGTTCCCTCAAGGCCCGAGTGACCAGTCTGACCATGACCGACAGCCCTGAGCGCATCGACCTGGCCCGCTCAGCGGCCGACGACATCGCCGCCGCCGGCGGGATCGACAACCTGGTGTGGAAGGCCGCCGACGGTGGCCCCGTCGAGATCACCGTGATCCTGGCCGACGACTGACCACCTATCGGGGGAAAGAGCTGGCTCAGGCCCGCCTCGTCACGCACCGGCATCGTTGAACGTGGACGCAGCACTGCTGGCGACGATCGACCACTGTCGGCCTCTGGGAAGGTGCAACCGTGGAGGCCCAGTCGGCGGTCGAGGTCGGCTCGTGCTCTCCGGCGCGGGTCTGGTCCAGTCACATAGACTCAGGGAGCGGGGGGCGTCCCCTCCCTGACCGGGCTCTCGGCCGCCGTGTTCTGCGCTGGCGCGCCAGTCGCCTCTTCGGCGGTTGACGTCTTCTTGGTGGCCGGCGTCCTCTTGGCGGCCGGCGTCTTCTTAGCGGCCGACGCCGGCCGCGCTTTCGGTGGCGAAGCTCCGTCCACCGCTCGGCGCGTTGACGCTGCCTTGCGCGGCTCCCGGCCGGACCGGGTCCTTCGGGCCCCCCGAACCCTGGGCGTTTCCTCGGCGACGCCCGCCTCTTCCGTGAGGGTCTCCTCGGGCGACGCGGCAGGTCCCGGCGGGGCCTCAGGCTTTACGTATGGACCGTACTTGGTGCCGTCCTCGGCCAGCCCGGCAGTATCCATCACCTCGGTGGTGGCATACATCTCCATGCCGTAGGCGCGCAGGGCGACGGCAACAGCGTCCGACGGCCGACACACCAGCGTCCGGCGCTCCCCATCGCGCTCCAACTCCAAATTGGCAAAAAAGTGGCGGTCCTCTACCACGGAGGCGATCACCGCTCGGTCGAGGCGCCCTTCGAGGGACGCTATCGCGGAGACGAACAGGTCCCAGGTCGATGGTCGGGCCGGAACAACGCCCGTCCATGCCGCCTGGATGGCCCTCGCCTCGGTCTGGGCGATGACGATCCGCAGCCGTCGATACGGCTCGCCGACCTCGCCCAGGACGACCATTCCGGCCTCCACCCCGGGACCGGCGGGAACGGCCACGTTGACCTCCGAGACCATCAACTTCACCAGATCGGATGGCACCCGGTGACCTTAGAGCCTGGAATTGCCAAAGACTGGCAACACCGCAGGCTGGCAACCTCACAGGCTGGCGACCTCACAGGCTGCGCTGATGAGGCGATGGTGTCGGGGCATCCCAACAGCGCCGGGCCAGGACCAACCCGGCGACCTCCTCGGCGCCGGCCGCCCGCAGCACGCCCGCCACCGCCCGCAGCGAGCTCCCCTCGGTGAGCACGTCGTCGATGACGAGTATCCGACTACCGGCCACCCGGCGGCGATCGGGTACGACGAGCGCCGGGCGCAGCACACCTTCGGCCAACGCAACCCGCTCCCGCCGGGACCGGCCGCTCATGGGCGGGGTCTCGATGGTCTTCACAATGACGTGGTCGTCGCAGTCCCACTCCCCGCCGATGAGGGCAACCATATCGACGAAGACGGATCCGACCGGGTCCCAACCCCGACGCGCCCCCTTCCCGTGGTAGGCGGGCATGGGGATGACGAGGTCGTACTCCTCGAACCATGTCGGGTGGGCTGTCAGGTAACCGGCCAGCAACAGGGAAAAGACCCCTGACCACCAGCGTTCGCCCCGATACTTGTAGCTGGCGATGCTGCGACGCAGGGCAGCCTCGTGGGTGCCCAGGGCGTAGACGGCCGACCACCCCCGGTCGGCCCGGGCGCACAACGGATTGGGGCACGGGCGCCGGGACGAGCGGGGACCCCCGCACGCCCCGCAGCGAACCACCGGGGCAGGATGGCGATTGCGGGCAGCGGAACGCTCGAAGCACCGCAGGCACACGGCGGGGTCGCCGGCTCGGCGGTACGGGCAGTGAAGGCACCCGGGGAAGCCGACGGGACGGGGGACCACCGCTGGCACCGCTTCCGGCGTCGCCCCCGGTGTCACCTCCGGTGTCGCTGGGAACCCAACCATCGTCTCTCCTCCTCGGCGGCGGATCCGCTCACCCAACCACGCCCCTGCGACACACCCAGGAGTCAGGCGCCGCCGTACCATCTCGGGGGCATGTCCTCCTCCGATCGACCCCACGCCACCTCGTGGGCCCGCCGCGAGGCCGGCGAGGTCTACGAACAAGGTCGTCCGGGCTATCCCCGGGCCGCCGGCGCGCTGCTCGTCGAACACCTGAGGCTGCGCTCCGGGAGCCGGGTGGCCGATGTGGCCGCCGGAACCGGCAAGCTGACCCGCCTGTTGGCCGAGGCCGTCCCCGGTCAGATCGTCGCTGTTGAACCGATGGCCGGGATGCGCGCCCAGCTCACGGCCCAGAGCCCGGGCATCGCGGTGATGGCCGCCGGCGTTGAACGCCTCCCGCTGGCCTCCGGATCGCTCGACGCGGTGACCGTGGCCCAGGCCTTCCACTGGTTCGACGTGCCCACGGCCAGCGCCGAGCTTGCCCGGGTGCTGCGCCCCAGCGGGAAGTTGGCCCTGGTCACCAACCGACCTGACCACACAACGACGTGGCAGGCCGACCTGTGGGCGACACTGCGACGCTACGAGGTGTTGGCTCCCCGCCCGGCGACGACTCGAGGATGGCGCCAAGCTCTCGACGCAACAGGCGACTTCACTGCCTTCGAACGCTTCGAGATCTCCCACCGCCAGGCCTTCACCACCCGGGACGCCTTCGAAGCCCGCTTCGGATCGATCAGCCACGTGCTGCTACTCGAACCCGCCACCCGCCGGCAGCTCTTCGGCGAGTTGCACGCCATCGTGGCCGGCCAGGACCAGGTCGTCATCGCCCTGACCACCGTCATCGAGATCGCCTCCGTCGCCTCAGCATCCGCACCGTTCAGATCGACAGGCCGGCCATGAGGCGGTCGACGGTCCCAGAATCGGGAAGGCTAAGCAGCGTCCCGGTCGCCGTTGAGGCGGCCGCCCCGGCTGCTGTGCCTCGCCGGACGGCGTCGTCGAGCGTTGCGCCGGCGGCCAGAGCGGCGGCCAGGCAACCGCAGAGGGCATCACCGGCGGCTGTCGTGTCGACGGCGTCCACGGCGTAGCTGGGCACCGATCGGGTTCCCTCGACGGTGACCACCAGGGCGCCGGCGGCACCCAGGGTGACAATCGCGCCGGCCGCCCCGGCGGCCAGCAGGGAGCGGGCGGCGGCGACCGGATCCTTCGTACCGGTCAGGGCCGCGGCCTCGGTCTCGTTGGGCACGACCACATCCACCAAGGCGAGTAGGGCATTCGGAAGTGGCCCGGCGGCCGGGGCCGGATTGAGGACGGTCGTGGCCCCCGCCTGATGCCCGAAGCGAAGGGCGGCGGCCACCGACCGCATCGGTGTCTCCAGTTGGGTGAGCAGGACGTCGCCCGCTCCCAGCGGGCGGTGGGACCAGGGACCCACGGTGAGGGCCCGGCTGACGACCTGGGCCTCGACAGCGGCGTTGGCCCCGCCGACGACCACGATGGTGTTGGCCCCACCGTCGGCCACGGTGATGAGAGCAAGGCCGGTGACAGCTCCGGGCTGGACCGACACCGCCGACGCGTCGATGCCCTCGGCGGCCACCCGGATCAACAGCTCAGCGCCGTTGTCATCATCACCGACCGCCCCGATGAGCGTTACCGGGGCGCCTTGGCGGGCCGCAGCGACGGCCTGGTTGAGCCCCTTGCCCCCCGGCGCCTGGCGCCAGTTCCGTCCGGCGACCGTTGCCCCTGTGGCCGGCAGTTGCGCAACGCTGACGAGCTGATCCATGTTGAGGCTTCCCACGACCACCACCCGACCCTCACCATCCCGCCGGGCTCCTGGGCCTGTGTGGCCCCGGCTCCAAGGACCTCGGCGCAGTCCCGGACCCCCGGGGACGTCAGGTCCTCCGTGGCTCGGCCGGTCGTCGCTCTCATCAGGGCCCACCACCAGCGGAGTTCTACCATGCGGGAGGCGCGAGGACCCCGGCTCTGCTACGAATCGGTGCCATGCAGATCGAGGTCGTCGTTGAGATCCCCAAAGGCACCCGCAACAAGTACGAGACCGACGACGCCGGTGCCATCTGGTTGGACCGGACCCTCTTCACCGCCACCCAGTACCCGGAGGACTACGGCTTCGTCCCTCACACCCTGGCCGAGGACGGCGATCCCCTCGACGCCATGGTGCTGGTCCAAGAGCCGACGTTCCCGGGCTGCCACATCAAGGCCCGCCCCATTGGGGTGTTCCGGATGCGAGACGAGGAAGGCGCCGACGCCAAGTTGCTGTGCGTCCCGGCCACCGATCCCCGTAGCTCGAGGCTCACCGAGCTCGACCACGTCGACGACCACATCCTCGACGAGATTGCCCACTTCTTCGCGATCTACAAGGCGCTCGAACCCGGCAAGAGCACCGAGCCCGGCGGCTGGCAGCATCGCCACGCGGCCGAGCGGTCCGTGGAAGAGGGCCGGCGGAGGTATGCCGAGCGCCCCACCAAGGACTGATGTGATCCTGCGGGGGGTTAAACCGATGGCCCTGGCCGCCGCCGCGGGCGATGGTCACCGGAAGGGCCCGGCGGGGCCTGGAGGTGGCCAGGGTGACCTCACGGGTTGGTACCGGTGATCAAGGTTGCCAACGTTCCGGCTCCGTTCTTCATCCTCCAGCGGATCAACCTGGGCCTCTACGCGGTGCTGGCCGGCCTCGGGTCGGTGGCCGACTGGCGATCGGTGGCCGACGAGGTCTGGCCATTCGTGGGGGCGGCGCCGTCCACCCCTCTGGGCCTGCTGGAGAGGGACTGGCGGGCCCGTCAGACCTGAGTGGTTCCGCTCAGCGCAGGGTGGCGGCCCATCCCGCCCGCAGACAGTCGACGAGGACATCGCCGTCGGGAGTGGCAGCGGGATCGGCGTGCACCCCGATGCGGGCGGTGCCCTCCTGGGACAACAGCGTGACATTGAGACCCGACCCGCTGCGCGGCCCGTAGGGGTACAGCCCGGTCACCCGGGCCGGCCCCAACCACAGGGGAACAGGCGGACCGGGAACGTTGGAGGCCATGGCGTCGAGGGAACCGAGGGCGGAGCCCATCGCCGCTCGCGCCGCCGGCAGGCGACGGACCAGCCCGGCGAGCGCTCCGATGATGTCGTGGGCGGGCTGATGGCGCTCGCTCAGCACCAGGCGATGCACGGCGGCGATGCGTGCGGACGGGTCGAGGATCTGGAGGGGGGCGGTGATCCGGGCGGGGGCGAAGGCGTTGGTGACGCTGGCGTCGGTGTCGTCGGTCCGCAGGTTGATCGGCACCCCGATGCGCAAGGTCTCGGGTTGGTGGCCGTGAGCGCCGTGGTAGCGACGGAGGCCCTCGAGGAGGCCGGCGACGAAGACGTCATTGATCGTCCCTCCCGCATCCCGTCCGGCGGCTCGGGCTCGGTCCAGGTCCAGGTCGATGGCACCCAGGTAGGAGGCCAGAGATCGCCCGGTCATCACCGGGCTGAGGGCCGGGAGGCTCGGCGAGGCCAGGCGGGCCACGGAACGCACGAGGTCAACGGTGGCCTGGGCGCGCGGTTGGGGGTCGGCGAACGCCTCCCGGGCGCTGGCGACCAGGGCCGGCAGCCGGTGCCGGGCGATGGTCAACGAGCTCCGGAGGGCATCGCCGACCGGGCCGGGCGCAACCCCACCGGTCCGCTCCGGGTCCTCGGCGGTCGACGACGGCGGCGGCAGGGGAACGGCACCGGGCGCCAAGTCGAAGAGCACGGTGGCCAGGCGCAGGGCGCCCACCCCATCGGCGCACACATGATGCAGGCGGATGATCAGGGCGGCACCACCGACCCCGTCGACGTCTTCCACCAGGAGCATCTGCCAGGGCGGTCGGGCCCGGTCGAAGCCGTCGGTAGCCAACGGTTCGACCAGACGCAGCACGCCGGCGAGCCCGGCGGCGCTCGGGGCCCGGACGACCCGGACATGCCAGGCCGGGTCGAAATCGCCGTCGGGAACCCAACGGGGCTTGGAGAAGGCAACCGCCCCGGTCTCGATGCGCTGCGCCAGGCGCGGCAGGTGAGCGGTGAGCACCTCGACTCGGGCTCGGAGATGGTCGATCCCCGGCGACGAGTCGAGCAGGGTGACCACGGTGATGGCGGCCCGCAGGCGGGCGTCGCTTGACTCCAGGCTCCACAGCAGCGCCTCGAGATCACTCAGCGGCTCGACCGCCGCCAGAGTCCCTGCCGCCCTCAGAGTCCCTGCCGCCCTCAGAGTGCCGCCCTCAGAGTCCCTGCCGCCCTCAGAGTCCGGCCGCCCTCAGAGTCCGGCCGCAATCAGTGTTCCTGCGCTACCCAGGATCTCAGACGTCGATCAGGCCGATCACGAGATCGAAGGCCTGCCCGACGGTGACCAGCTGTTCCGGATCGACGTCGGGGATCTTGATCGAGAAGGCGTCGTTGAGCGCCAGGGTGATCTCCACCACCGCCAGGCTGTCGGCGTCAAGGTCCTCGCGCCAGCGCGCCTCGGCCTTGACCTCGTTGGCTTCGATGTCGAGAACCTCGGCCACGCATCCCTGGAACGTCGAAAATGCCTCGTCCCGATCCACTACGGCGACTCTCCGTGCTCTGTCTCCGCACGGACCCTGTTGGTCCGCCGGTTCGTAGGGGAAGACCGTACTCGCTTGCTGGGGGGCACCGGGCCCGACGGGGTTTGTAGGGTGACGACCATGCCAGGACTGCTCGAGGGCAAGCACATCGTCGTCACCGGTGTGCTCACCGACGACTCACTCGCTTACGCCGTCGCCGATCTGGCCCAGCAGCAGGGGGCGGAGATCGTCCTGACCAGCGCCGGGCGAGCCTTGTCCCTCACCCGCCGGGTGGCCCGCCACCTGCCGTCTCCACCAGACGTCCTGGAGCTCGACGTCACCGTCGCCGACCATGTCAGCGCAGTGGCCGAGGAGCTCACCAGCCGATGGGGTCGGGTCGACGGCATCATGCACTCCATCGCCTTCGCCCCGCCGAGCTGCCTGGGCGGCGGGTTCCTCGACGCCCCATGGGAGGACGTGAAGGTGGCGCTGGAGGTCTCCGCCTACTCGCTGAAGTCTCTCACCGTCGGCTTGCTGCCGCTGCTGCGGGCGGCGGGGGGCGGATCGGTCGTCGGCCTCGACTTCGACAACCGGGTGGCCTGGCCGGGCTACGACTGGATGGGGGTGTCCAAGGCCGCCCTGGAGGCCACGTCGCGCTACCTGGCCCGGGATCTGGGCGCGGAGGGGATCCGGGTCAACCTGGTGGCCGCCGGTCCCGTCAAGACCATGGCGGCGCGCAGCATCCCCGGCTTCTCGGTCTTCGAGGACGTCTGGGACGACCGGGCCCCACTCGGGTGGAGCGTCACCGACCCCAAGCCAGTCGCTCAGGCCTGCGTGGCCCTGCTCTCCGACTGGTTCCCGAAGACGACCGGCGAGATGGTCCACGTCGACGGCGGTTATCACGCCATGGGCGTCTGAAGATGAGTGACGCCCCATCGCGTGACGCGGAGTCGACGGAGCACGGCAGGGTCGTGCTGGTCACCGGAGGCAACCGCGGCATCGGGCGGGCCATTGCCCAAGCCTTCCAGGCCCACGGCGACCGGGTGGCGGTCACCCATCGCAGTCAACCAGCCGACGGCTTTCTGTCGGTCCCCTGCGACGTGACGTCCTCAGAGGCCGTCGACGCCGCCTTCGACCAGGTGGAGGCCCAGCTCGGCCCCGTCGAGATCCTGGTGGCCAACGCCGGCGCCAACAGCGACAAGCTGTTGTTGCAGATGGACGAAGCCGCCTTCGCCGAGGTCGTCGACACCAACCTGACCGGCGCCTTCCGGGTCGTGCGCCGGGCCACGCCCAAGATGCTCCGGGCCCGGGGGGGAAGGATCATCCTCATCTCCTCGGTGGTGGCCATGTCCGGCTCGGCCGGGCAGAGCAACTACGCAGCGTCGAAGGCGGGGATGATCGGCTTCGCCCGCTCCCTGGCCCGCGAGATCGCCCGGCGCAACGTCACCGTCAACGTCGTCGCCCCCGGCTTTGTGGCCACCGACATGACCGCCTCGCTTCCCGACGAACGCCAAGCCGACATCGTCTCCGCCGTGCCCCTGGCCCGCATGGCCGTCCCCGAGGAGGTAGCGGCCACCGTGCGCTTCTTGGCCTCAGACGACGCCGCCTACATCACCGGAGCGATCATCCCTGTCGACGGCGGACTGGGGATGGGACATTGACCACCCCCTCGCCCGACCGGGCCCTCCCCAGCCCCGTCGACCTCCTGGCTCACCGGCCGCCGTTCCTCTTCGTCGACGAGATCACCGCCCTGGTCCCCGCCCAGTCGGCCACCGGCCTGTGGCACCTGAGCGGCGACGAGCCGTTCTTCGCCGGTCACTTCCCGCAGCGTCCCACGCTGCCCGGCGTGCTCATGGTTGAGGCCATGGCCCAGTTGGGGGGCATCGCCGTCCTGGCCGACGAGCGCTACCGCGGCCGGCTCCCTCTCTTCGGCGGCATCGACAAGGCCCGCTTTCGTCGCCAGGTGGTCCCCGGTGACACCCTGGAGCTGACCGTAGAGCTCGACCGGTTGGGCTCGGCGGCCGGCAAGGGTCACGGCACCGCAACCGTGGACGGCAAGATCGCCGCTCAGGCCTCGCTGCTGTTTGTCATCGCCCGGACCTGAGGTTCACCGGCGCCGGCCCCATCAGCGGACGGCCCGAAAGACCAGCGTGGCGTTGTGACCCCCGAAACCGAAGCTGTTGGTCATGGCCACGTCGACAGCGGCCGCCCGGGCCTCGTTGGGAACGTAATCGAGATCACAGGCCGGGTCGGGCGTCTTGTAGTTGACCGTCGGAGGCAGCGTGGCGGTCAGCAGTGCCTGGATGCAGGCCACCGATTCGATGGCGCCGGCCGCCCCCAGGGTATGGCCGGTCATGGATTTGGTTGATGACAAGGGCGGAGCGTCATGGCCGAAGAGGCGGCGAACCGCCAGCGACTCGGTGCGGTCATTGGGCGGGGTCGACGTGCCGTGGGCGTTGATGTAGCCGATCTGGCCGACAGCCAGGCCGGCATCCTCACAAGCGGCCATCATGGCCCGCATGGCGCCGGTGCCCTCTGGGTGGGGGGCGGTCATGTGGTAGGCGTCGGAGGTGGCCCCGTAGCCGACCAGCTCGGCCAGGATGGGGGCGCTGCGCCGCAGCGCTGACTCGCGCTCCTCGAGGATGAGGGTGGCCGCCCCCTCCCCCACCACGAACCCGTCCCGCTCGGCGTCGAAAGGGCGAGAGGCTCCTTGGGGGTCGTCGTTGTGGCTGGCCGACAGAGCCTTCATGGCCGAGAACCCGGCGACCCCGACCCGGTTGACCGGCGCCTCGGAACCACCGCAGACCATAGCGTCGGCCCGACCCAGGCGGATCAGGTCGAACGCCTCCCCGATGGCCTGCGTGGCCGCCGCGCAGGCGGTGACGGTGCAGGAGTTGTAGCCGTGGATCCTCCACTCCATGGCGATCTGGCCGGCGGCCATGTTGGGGATCATCATCGGACAGGTGTAGGGGTTGACCCATTCGGGGCCCCGGCTGTTGAGGACCCCGACGCCGTCCTCGAGGGTGCGCAACCCGCCGATGCCGGTCCCGTAGACCACCCCGACGCGCCACGGATCGGCGGCGATGTCGAGCTTGGATGTCTCGATGGCCTCCCGGGTGGCCACCAGGGCGAACTGGACGAAGCGGTCGAGGTGGCGGGCCTGGCGGGCCCCGAAGATCGCCGCCGAATCGAAGTCCTTGACCTCGGCGGCGATGCGGACCGGGAACTCGGCGGGATCGAACAGGGTGATCGCCGCCACCCCGGACCGTCCGGCGACCATCGCCGCCCAGGTGCGTTCCACGTCGTTGCCCAGAGCGGTGACGGCTCCCATGCCGGTCACCACCACCCGTCGCCGGTCGCTCGAGTGCATCGCCGCATCCTAAAGCCGGTCACGCGCGCCGTGGCGCCGGAACGGCGGACCGCCGGGCGGGGTGCCGTCTGGGGACGAGGGTTGCTAGACATTCGAGGGTGCCAGGCTCTCCGCGTCCCTTCACCGGTCGACCGGGTCTGCCCGAAACCACCGCCTACCGCCTGAAGCGCAAGCTTCTCGGCAAGGCCCTGGTCACCGAGCAGCTCTCTGGAGAGCGCCTGTCGTCACCGGTCGCCCTCGGGGTGCTCTCCCCCGACTGCATCTCGTCGACGGCGTACGGCACCGAGGAGATGCTCACCATCCTGGTGCCGGCCGCCGGGGTGGCGGCGTTCGCTCTGGTCCTGCCCGTCACCATCGCCATCCTGGTGGTGCTGTTCTTCGTCACCCTGTCGTATCGCGAGGTCGTCATGACCTACACCAAGGCGGGCGGGTCGTACGTGGTGGCCCGGGACAACTTCGGGCTCCCGGTGGCGCAGATCTCGGCGGTGGCGCTGCTCATCGACTACACGGTGACTGTCGCCGTCCAAGCTGCGGCCGGCACCAACGCCTTGACGTCGGCCATCCCCTCCCTGTCCTCCTATCAGGTGCCGATCACGGTAGGTGTGGTCGCCCTGTTGGTCTTCGCCAACCTGCGCGGCCTGCGCGAGGCGGGCCGGGTGTTCGCCATCCCCACCTACCTGTTCATCGTCACCATCGCCACCGTCGTCGTCGTCGGCCTGGTCCGCGACGTCATCAGCGGTCTGCCCATGGTCCACGCCGGCCACGGCGCTCTCAGCGAGGCCCATGCTCATCCCCACACCGGGTTCCTGATGGGCATCTCGGTGTTCCTGATCCTCAAGGCGTTCGCCAACGGCGGTTCGTCGCTCACCGGTCTGGAGGCCATCTCCAATGGCGTGGGAGCCTTCCGGCCCCCCGAGGGCCCCCATGCCCGCCGGGTCCTGGTGGTCATGGCCACCATCCTCGGCTCGCTGGTGCTCGGCGTGTCCATCCTGGCCCACATCACCCACGCCACCCCCTACGCGGGAGGCACGCCCACCGTGCTGTCCCAAGAGGTCAAGGCCGTCTTCGGTGTCTCGGCGGGTGGTCAGGCGGTGTACTACCTGGTCCAGGCCGTCACCCTGCTGATCCTCTACACCGGGGCCAACACCAGCTTCAACGGCTTTCCATTCCTGGCCAGCTTCGTGGCCGAGGACCGGTTCCTGCCCTTCAAGCTGACCAAGCGGGGACACCGCCTGGTGTTCTCCAACGGCATCTTGGTGCTGGCCGTCGTGTCCGTCGCCCTGCTGCTGGTCACCCGGGCCAAGGTCGACTCGTTGGTGGCCGTCTACGCCATCGGTGTCTTCACCGGGTTCACCATGGCCGGGTTGGGCATGGCCAAGCACCATCACACCCACCGGGAAGGAGCCTGGCGGCGCAACATGGCCATCAACGGCTTCGCCGGCTTCCTGTCGTTTGCGGTGGTCCTGATCTTCGCAGTGACCAAGTTCACCGAGGGTGCCTGGGTGGTGGTGGTGCTCTTCCCGGTGATGTGGTTCACCCTCATACGGCTCAATCGGCGCTACCGGGAGGAGGCATCGGTGCTGGGTGAGACCGCCGCCGAGGCGGCCGCCGAGGCCAAGCCCCTGCGCCGCCAGGTGGCCCTCGTCCTGGTCGACCGCCTCGACCTGGCCACCGCCCGGGCCATCCAGTACGCCCGGACCTTCAACGTCGACGAGATCCGGGCTGTGCACTTCGTCATCGACACCGCCCGAGCCAAGGTCCTGGAGGATCGATGGGTCCGCCTGGGCCTGGCCCGCCTTCCCCTCCAACAGGTCGAGTGCCCGGACCGCCGGGTGGTCCGGGCCTGCCTGGAGATGGCCTTCGACGAGGCGGCCGACGGCGAGACCGAGGTCAACGTCCTGCTACCCCGGCGGTCCTACAAGCGGGGCTGGAGCCGGTTCCTGCACAACTCCAACGGCGAGCGCATCGCTGCCACCCTCAGCCGGGTTCCCCACGTCAACGCCACCATCGTGCCCTTCGACGTCGACGCCGAGCTGGCCGATCGACGCAGGGGCACCGGGAACCGCCTCTTGGACCTGCAACAACGCGGCAATGACGACAACGAGGTGGACGAGGTGGACGAGGAGGAGGCGGAGGTGGACCGGGAGTACTTCCAGGACACGCCGGACTGTTCATCGATCGCCTCGCTGCGGGAGCGGGAGCGGGCCCGGGTGGCCGGGCGGATCCGCTCGGTGACGGTCCAGCCGTGGGGCAGCGTCCCCACCCTCGAGTGTGATCTCACCGACGACAACCGGAGCATGACGGTGGCCTTCTTGGGGCGGCGCCAGGTCCCCGGGCTCGAACCGGGCACCCGGATCGTGGTCAACGGAACCGTGGGCATGCGCCGGGGTCGGCTGACGATGATCAACCCCGACTACGAATTGCTCGCCGCGCCCGACGCCTGAGCTCAGAGCGCTCGGGCGGCGATCAGGTCGGTGATCTTGACCACGGTGCGCCAGTTGCGGGCCGTGCCCGCGCCGAGCAGGCGTTCGACCTGCGCCCCTGAGAGACGGGCGCCCAGAACACCGTCGGGCAGCCACGCATAGAGGTGGCTGGCGACCACCCTGACCCGGTCGGCGCCCAGGTCCCGGCCCTCCACGTCGGCGACCAGCGCCGGGTCGGGAGCGTCGGCCAGGAAGGTTACGTTGAGGAACGCCGGATCGAGATCGACGAAGGGGTTGGCGTCGACCATCGCCGTCCATTGGTCCGCCCGGCGCAACACCACACGGGCGTCGACCCCGCACGCCTGGAGCACGACTTCCTCCAGCATGGTGGCCAGAACGGCCGGGTCGGCCTCAGAGTGATCGAGCACCACATTGCCGCTCTGGATGTAGGTGGCCACCGACAGGCAACCGACTTGTGCGTAGGCCGTGCGAAGCGTGGCCATGGGCACCCTGCGATGCCCGCCGACGTTGATGCCCCGCAGCAGCGCCACCCAGGTCTGAGCCACACCACCATCATGGCCCAGGACCCGGGGCGCCATCTGGCGACCGCCGTCGAGCGCCGGGGCCCGGCGAGGTAGGCACGGAGGTATGGAAAGCTGCCGGGGATGCCAGTTGCGCTGCACCACCGGCGCAACGATCCCCGCCAATATGACGACCTGGCCGGCGAGTGGTGGAACCCACGCGGTGCCTTCGCCATGCTGCACTGGATCGCCGCCGCTCGCGCCGCCTTGGTGCCCCCCGCCTCCCACGACCGAGCCATCCTGGTCGACATGGGCTGCGGGGCCGGGCTCCTGGGCCCCCATGTCGCCACCCTGGGTTATCGCCACATCGGTGTCGACCTGACGATGAGCGCCTTGACCCAGGCCCAGGATCACGGCGTCACCGTCGTTCGAGGCGATGTGGCCGCCGTGCCCCTGGCCGACACCACCGCCGATGTGGTGTGCGCCGGGGAGATCCTCGAACACGTCACCGACCTGGCGCGGACGGTGGCGGAGGCGTGCCGACTGTTGCGCCCCGGGGGGACGCTGGTCATCGACACCATCGCCGCCACCCGCCTGGCGGCGCTCATGGTGGTCACCCTGGCCGAACGGATCCCTGGCGCCGCGCCACCCGGCCTGCACGATCCCGCCCTGTTCGTCGACCGAGACCTCCTGGTGGCCGAGTGTGCCGCCCACGGGGTCGGTCTGCGACTCCGGGGCCTGCGACCGTCGCTGAGTGCGGCGGTGGCATGGAAGGCGGGGCGACGCCCCACGGCTCGGATGGTCCCCACATGGTCCACCGCCGTGCTGTTCCAGGGTCTCGGCGTCAAAGGGGAACGGTGAGCGCCACCACCCGGGCCGTGATCACCGGAGCCGGTCACGCCTGTCCGGAGTCGCGTAGCCAGGACGAGCTGTGGGACGGCTTCTTCGGCCGGCACTTCGCTCGAGGGAGACAGGACCGCTGGGTCAAACGGGCGTTCTTCAGCACCGGTGTGGAGCATCGCCACTGTGCCGTGGACCCGGGCTCCGAGGACCTCTCGCTGTGGTCCACCGGGCAGCGGATGGCCCGCTACGTCTGCGAGGCGCTGCCCCTCGGGTCCCGAGCGGTCACCACCGCGCTCGAAGCCGCCGGTGTCGCCGCCGCCGACGTCGGCCTTCTGGCCGTGGTGTCCTGCACCGGTTACGCCACACCCGGGATCGACATCCGCCTGGCCGCCGACCTGGGTTTTGCCGACTCGGTGCAGCGCCTGCTCGTCGGCCACATGGGTTGCTACGGCGCCCTGCCCGGTCTCGGTGCGGTCGGTGACCATGTCGTGGCCCGGGGACGACCCGCGGTGCTGTTGTGTGTGGAGCTGGCCAGCCTGCACATCCAACCGCCCACCGACGACCTCGAACAGGTCGTCGCCCATTCGTTGTTCAGCGATGCCGCCGCCGCCGTGGTGGTCGAGCCGAGCTCTGCGGATGCCGGCGGGGGATGGGAGATCGTCGACGTGGCGGCCCGCACCGACGTGAGCACCGCCGAGCTGATGACGTGGGACGTGACCGATCTGGGATTTCGCATGGGCCTGTCGAGGAAGGTCCCCGATGTCCTGGCCAACCACGTCGGGCCTTTGGTCGACGACCTGCTCGCCGCTCACGGGCTGTCCCGAGAAGACATCGACGCCTGGGCCGTCCACCCGGGCGGTCCCCGCATCCTCGACGTCGTCGCCGACCGTCTCCACCTGGCCGACGACGCCCTCGCCGCCTCCCGCCAGGTGCTGGCCGAGCACGGGAACTGCTCGTCGGCCACCACCCTGCTCGTCGTCGACGAGATCCGTCGTCGCTCGCTGCGCCCCGGTGGCCACGTGGTGGCCCTGGCGTTCGGGCCAGGCCTCACCCTCTACGGGGCGCTCCTGGCCGTCACCTGAGTCAGGCGAAGGCGCTGTGGCCGGTGATCTCCCGGCCCACGATGAGCGTGTTCCTACGGAAGCTCTCCCATTCGATCCCCTCGTTGTCGGTGCCAGTCGCGGACAACAGCAAGTGGCCGTCGCGCCCGAAGATCCCTCCGAGTTGGCTGGTGGGCCGTTCGATCAGCGAGTAGCTGATCCAGCCGACGAGGATGGCGGCGACGACGACCACGGCGGTGTCAGGCAGGAAGGCGCTGGGGGCTTGCCGGACCAACCCGCCAACCCCCCGCAGTGCCAGAAGAACCGGTTCGTGCCAAAGATGGGTGCTGAAGAAGTGGCGCCGAGCCACAGCAGCGGCCGGCAGCTCAGCGCCCTGGCCCAACGGTCCCCGGGTGGACCGACCACGGCGGCGGCGATGAGGTAGCCAAACCGACCGAGCACGCCGCCGTGAAGTACACCCCCGTCCACGCGTTCGCCTGCCGGGAGGCGAACGCCAGGACCACGATGGCCAGGCCCGCCAGGCGCAACGCCAGACGGCTTCTCGGCCCCAGCGGTCGGACGCCTCCGAAAGCAGCGGCGATCACCGCGAGGGCCATGCCGACCGCGAAGGTGTCGAAGTTGGCCATGGGGCCGAACCAGGTG
>JALZAH010000068.1 GCA_030948425.1 Actinomycetota bacterium | reverse complement strand
CGTAGAAGCCCTTGTTGGTGGTCGACACCTCGATCCGGTCGATCCACTTCACGTTCTTCTCGCCGTAGAGGCCGGGGACGATGATCCGGACGGGGTACCCGTGCCGGAGTGGGAGGGGTTGGCCGTTCATCTCGTAGGCCACCAATGTCGTGTCGTCCATGGCCTTGGCCAGGCCAGCGTCGACTCCTGGGTGACGGGGTCGAACGGCAAAGGGACGACGGGCCTTGGGCGGTTCGGGCTGAGCCCCCGGGCCGTGATCGTGCTGGCCTAACGACATGGCTGCCGTGGCTGGGCTCGGTGGGGTTGTTCTGGCCCCTCCTGGGTCAAGGCGACTGTCCCGGCGATGCTGAGGGCCTTCAGGCGCCCGTAGGTGCCGATCAGGCCGATGAGATCGAGGAACGGCTTGACCGGGACGCGCTCACCGAGCCGGTCCCCTACCAGCTCCGCCGGGGAGGGGACATCGGCCAGTGCACGCAGCAGCGCCGCCACCAGGGTCATCACCGCGACGCCCACCATTCCGCACAGCGCCCCTGTCCGCCTGGCCGCGGACGTATCGGCGCTCATCAGAGGTCTTGTTCCCGTCCGGGGACCCTGAACGAACCGGATTGGGTGATCCGTCCGGGTTCTGTAAGAACTGGGGCTTACCTTGGAGCCGGCCGGCCCGCGGAAAGGACGTGGCAGTGCCCGAGCGGACAGAGGTGGTATCTCAGGTGCTGGTGGTCGAGAGCGACGGGCAGACGGCGGCCATGGCCCAGGGTTGCTTGGCCCGTGCGGGGTTCTCCGTGCGGGTTAGCACGAGTCGGCGCCAGGCAATGGGCTGGGTTGACAGGTCGTGGCCGGATCTTGTGGTGCTGGACGCCCGGCTGCCGGGCGAGGATGGCATGGCGTTCCCGCGGCTGCGGGCCTGCACCAACGTGCCCGTGGTCATGATCAGCCCGAGGGGTGACGAGCACGAGCGGGCGTGGGGGCTGCAGCAGGGCGCCGACGACTTCGTCCCCAACCCGCTGTGGCCCGACGAGCTGGTGGCCCGGGTACGCGGTGTGCTGCGTCGGGCCCGGCCTCCCTCACCCCTGGTCCATCTCCTGCCGGGGGTCTTGCTCCTCGACCCGGCGACCCGTCGGGTCAAGGTGGGAGCGGCCTGGGTGACGTTGACCTCGGTCGAGTTCCGCCTCCTTGGGTTCCTGGCCCGGTTTCCCGATCAGACGTTCCGTCGCGAGGAGCTTCTCGAGCACGTCTGGGGCTACACCATCGGTGACGTCTCGACGGTGACGGTGCATGTCCGGCGGCTGCGGGAGAAGATCGAGGCAGACCCCGCCCGTCCGGGGTTCATCGTGACGGTGTGGGGTGCCGGGTACCGCTTCGACCCCTCAGGGGGTGTCGACGACCTCGGTCGCAGCTGAGAGGGACCGGGTGGCGTTGATGAGCCCGACATGGGTGGGACCGTGGGGGAAGTTCCCCATCAGCTCACCGGTCGCCGGGTCCGCCTCTTCGCTGAGGAGCCCCAGGTCGTTGGTGTAAGCGGTGGCCCGCTCGAACAGCTCGACCGCCCGGGCGGCGTCGCCGGAGGCGGCCAGGCACTGCACCAGCCAGAAGGAGCAGACGATGAACACCCCCTCGTCCTCGGCCAGGCCAGCTTTGCCGGCGTAGCGGTACAGCAGGCCGCACGGCGCGCACAGGTCGCGGGCGACCCTCTCGATCGTGGCCTGCATGCGAGGGTCGTCGATGGGCAGGAAGCCGGTGAGGGCGAGCAGCAGGACCGAGGCGTCCAGGGTGTCGCCGTCCAGGGTCTGGGTGAAGGCACCGAGCCGGTCGTTCCAACCGTGGTCGAGGATCGTCGCCCTGATCTCGTCGCGGGCCGCGGCCCACTCGCCGCCTCGATCAGCCCGGCCGATCCGCCCGGCCAGCCCGACCGCCCGATCCAGGGCGACCCAGCACATAAGCTTGGAGGACACGTGGTGGCGGAGGCCGTCCCGGCTGTCCCAGGGTCCGGCATCGGCCTCCCGCCATGCCACCGCAGCCGAGTCGGCCATCTCGGCCAGGAGCCCACAGGTGCTCTCCGACAGGGCGCCGAGGCTGTCGTCGAGCCGGGCCACGACGTCGAGGATCTCGCCGAAGGTGTCGGTGTGGAACTGGTTCCACGACGCGTTGCCCACGCGCACCGGCTGGCTGCCCTTCCAGCCCGCCAGCCGGGGGACGTCCCGTTCGGACAGGTC
>JALZAH010000056.1 GCA_030948425.1 Actinomycetota bacterium | reverse complement strand
GCTAGTGCTGGCGCTGCGAAGGGCGGGGTCGGCGGCCAGCCGGCAGACGGGCGCTGGCAAGGTGGCCGACGGCGACCTCAGCGTGGTGGTCGTCTCGAGCACCGAGCCGGAGGGTGGCACGGGTGGCGATCCACACGTCCGTGCCGACGGCGTGTTCTCTAACAGCGGCGACTCGGAGTGCCAGCACCGTCACGTAACGCCGGGTCGAAGGCGGCGGGTGCCCGTTACCCCCGTCGGTCCGCGCGGTTCAAGCCATCCAGCTTCTCGCCGACCGCTCCAGTGTTGTGCCGCATCGCAGAAGCGGAGGGTGCGCTGGCCGCTACTCGGCTCCGTTGGCCACGGACCACAGCAGCGCAACGCTCGTCTCGAGAGCGTTCCGGAGTGCCGCGACTGGGCCATCGTCGCCCAAGTCGTGTATCAGTTCGTCAGCAACCAATCCCACCTGTCCGGCAGCCGTCGCTAGTCCTTGTGCGCCCATCATCTGGAGGACAGCAAGTTCCTCGGCGAGTGCCTCGACGGCTGCCTCCGTAGCTTGCCGACCAGGAGCGAGGGCCTCTCCTCGAGTTGCGCGAAATTTGCGCTGCTCCACCTCTGACAGCTCGAGACGGTCCGAGATGTTCGTGCTGTTGCCCTCATCATCGACCTCGAATATTGGCCCAATTCTCCGCTGCGCCTCGCGTGTCGCTGCACGGAACGCAGCATCGACTTCGCCAACCCCGCGCTGCGCGCGCTCTGCCGCTGCGGAGACTCTGCGGGCTAGGCGCGCGACCTGAGCGATCGCCTGCTTCTCTTCCTCCGACAAGCGAGCGAAGCGCCTCGCCTCGGCGTCGGATATCTGTATCCCTCCACCGGCCCCAGCGACCTGGTTGCGTTTCCACTCGAGCAGCTCACTCGTCGGGTACAACGACTCGTGACGGTCGACGGGCGGGTGGTGCGTGCCGCAGAGCAGGAGCAGGTTCTCATGCTCGTCGATCAGCTCTTGCGGGTAGTCGGGGTCGTAGCGCGGCCCGTTCTTCTGCTCCGAACGAATGTGTGCGATCTGGGCGACGATGGTGACCTTCCCACGATCTCGGAACATGAGTGGAGCGCCGCAGTCCGGGAAGGCGCAGCCTGACGCCTCTCCGAAGAGCGCCTTGATAGTCGGAAGGCTGTAATTACGACTCACCGCCGAACAGTCTCGCAGTGAGACGCCCGCCCTCCCCACGGGAGCCCGAACTTTCCCGCAAGGACGCACACTTTGGGGCTCGCCTTGCGTCCAATCCGTACGGAATTCTCGGAGTGACGCATCCGCCACGATGACCAGCCCGACAGATCGACGCACGTGCCCCAGAACGCCGGCCGTGGGAGCATCCCGCCGGCGGCTCGATAGCACGACGTGCCGTGGCGCCGCTTGCGTGCCAGCCGCATTCGATCAGCGCCCCCCGCCGGGGTGATCCTCCTCCTTCCGTCTGGCGTCCTCGGCCTCCTTTATCCTGGCGTCAGACGCGGCCGGCGGCCGTCTTGGCCAGCGCGATCGCGTGGTCCCTTTGCGGAATCGCGCCGATCAGGCTGGAGCCGAGGCCTATCGACACATAGGTATCGCCCTTGGAAAAACTGACCGTGGCGTTGCCGCCGTCGAACACGCCGTAGGCGGCGTCGGCGACACCAGCGACGTCGACTCCTTGGCGGTCGATCACCTTGTCGTTTTCCAAGGCGCTCCTTCCGCCCTTGGCGCGCAGAACGACATGCAGGACGGGGCTCGATCCCAGGCCGTCGCCATAGGTACAGACGTTGCCCTTCGGCCCCGGCGCCGGTTGGGTCCCGGCTCCCGGGTCTGCCCCCAGGACCGTGCTCACCTCCTGCTCGGTGAGCAGCGAACATGCGTCGCTGGTGCCAATAGTCGCTGGACGCGCCGTTGGTGCGGGGTCGCTGCCCGCCCCCGCAGTGGTCTTCTGAGAGGCGGTGCCTCCGCAGGCGGCCATGCCCAACGCGATGAGGGCGAGCGCAGTTGCCGAGCGCAGACGATGACGGAGCGCCGTCATGGTGTACTCCACGTGACTATGGCCCTGGCGTGAGGGTCATGGCTGCCACACGTGGATGACCGGTAGCGGTATGCGCTCCGGCTCCGGAGGAAACTCGTCTCCGAAACGACGGGCGAGGATGGGGTGGATCACCGGGTGCAGTCGCTCCTCGGCGAACCGGTCCCAGTCCTCCTCCGACTCCCAGACGTCGAAGTAGCGCAGACCACCCGGCCGCTCGACGGCGAGATGGACGATGAGTCCCTTCGGGACCTCGTCGCCAAGACCGTCGACGATCCGCTGGTAGGCCGATGCCTCGATCGGGACGTCCTGGGTGAATGCGTAGGTCATGACCCTCCATACTTGATCCGAAGATGCTTCGGATGTAAGTATGGGGGGCGTGGCGAGAGAAGTCAAGGCCCGGCCCTACGACAACGAAGGCCGCCAGATCCAGTCGGACAAGACGAGGCAGCGCATCGTCGAGGCCGCCCGCGACCTCATGGTCGAGCGCGGCTACCGCGCTACCACCGTCGCCCAGATCGCAGCGCGTGCCGGTGTGCATGTCGACACGGTCTATGCGTTGGTGGGGAGGAAGCCGGTGCTGTTGCGTGAGCTGATCGAGCAGGCGATCTCCGGCACCGACCGTGCCGTCGTGGCCCAGGACCGGGACTACGTCAAGGCGATGAGGGCTGCGCCCGACCCGGTGCGCAAGCTCACCATCTACGCCCAGGCCATGCGGGAGATCCAGGCCCGCATGGCGCCACTCCTGCTCGCCCTCCGTGACGCATCGGCAACCGAGCCCGAAGCCAAGGACGTATGGCGGGAGATCAGCGATCGGCGGGCAGCCAACATGCGCCAGCTTGTTGAGGATCTCGCAGGGGCCGGCGGCTTGCGCACCGGGCTGTCCGTCGACGAGGCAGCCGACGTCATCTGGGCAACCAACAGCTCCGAGCTCTACGTGCTGCTTACTGTCGAGCGGGGATGGCCCCCCGATCGCTACGAGCGCTGGCTCGCAGATTCCTGGTGCCGGCTCTTGCTACCTGACACTCGCCGAGCTGAGCGGATGCCGTAGAGGAACGGAAGCCAATCTACTCGGGTGAGCCCGCTGTCGTCTTCCACCGACGTGGCGCCCATTACGGAGTGGCGCTCGCACAGTGCTCGCCCTGTCCCCGAACAACGCAGCGCCCATACGCCCAGGACCGTCACCTATCGCCGGACGGTAGACGAGGCGCACCGCGACGAATAGGCGTTTTGCTGGAGTCTCCACCAACAACAGGAGGCTCCAAGATGACTGCACTGATGCCCAGGTCCACGATCGAGAGCTCCATTGGTCAGGATGAGCGGATCGGCGAGGCCGAGCTGGCTGCCGCTGCGTTCCTCGCCCGCTACCAGGGTCGGACTCTCGAGGCGTACCGGTACGACCTGCGAGCGTTCTTCCAGTGGGCTGCCGACGAGGGACTCGTCGTCCTGTCGGCGACCCGACCCCAGCTAGAGCTCTACGTCCGCGCCATGGAGGGTCGCGGCCTTGCGGCGACCACCATCGACCGGCGGCTTTCCACCGTCTGCGGCTTCTACCGCTTCGCCCACATCGACGGCCGGATCGCCTCTAACCCCGCCCAATACGTCCGCCGGCCCAAGGTCTACCCACTGACGCCCGCGGCCTCGACCGCTCGGAGCTCGGCTCCTTTCTGTTCGCCGCCGAGCGGATCGACCACGCCCACCCCGCACTTGCCGTGCTCCTCGGACTGAACGGCCTCCGGGTCAGCGAGGCATGCTCGGCAGACATCGAGAACCTTGGCTTCGAGCGGGGTCACCGGACACTTCGCATCGTCGGCAAGGGCAACAAGCCGGCAGTCATCCCCTTGGTGGCCAGAACGCCCGGACGATCGACCTGGCAATCGGGGAACGTACCGCTGGGCCGATCCTGCTCCGCCACGACGGCAGTCGACTTGACCGGCGTACCGCCCACCGGTGGGTCCGTTCGACCGCCAAGCGAGCCGGGATCGGCCACGTGCACCCGCACATGCTGCGCGCGGCGTTCATCATGTGCGCCCTCGAGGCCGGAGTCCCGTTGCGAGAAGTGCAGATCGCCGCCCGCCATGCCGATCCGAGAACGACCACCGTGTACGACCACCGCCGCCAGAGTTTCGACAGGCATGCGGCGTACGTCGTGGTCGCCTTCGTGGCGGGTGGATAGATCGCCCGGCCGCCAACCGTCGTTACCGCCGGACAATCGGAGGTTGGTAGCGGGCAGTTCGGCACATGGCTGGCGCGCGGTCCCGACTCTGACCGGAGGTTCTGGGACGGGCGGTATGGGCGGCCCTTGAGCGTTATCGGCCACTCTGATTGCCGTGGGACCCTCACCGG
>JALZAH010000026.1 GCA_030948425.1 Actinomycetota bacterium | reverse complement strand
GGCCGCCGCCACGGAGCGTTCCACCGACGCCGCAAAAGCCCGGTCCGGTGTAGCCGGGCCGGTCTGTGGGAACCGGATCTCGGCCGTGCCGACACGGGAACCTCCGACGACGACCGGCAGGTCACGGACGGGACCAAGAGCAGCGGCCCCCATCATCTGCCGGTGCATTGCGGCCATCGGACCGGATCCCGACGACCACACCGGCCGGCCCGACACGTTGAAGACCTCGACCTGCACGCCGGCCATGGCTGCGTCTGGGAACAGGTCCGCCAGCCCAGCCGGGTCCCAACCGTGGTGGCTTCGGTAGCTGGTGGCGGCAACGGCCACCAGCTGATTCGCTTGGGTCCGCTGTTGGGTTGACACGTAGTCAGCGAAGCGGGACCCGAACGCCACATGGACGACCAACGCGGTCAGGATCGCCCCGCCGAGGCCGACTGCGCCGAACGCCACAACAAGACGGGCAACAAGCGACCTACGCACCGGGCGCTCCGGGCGCATCCGGTGTCACCCCGAGCTGGTAGCCCACCCCGTTGACCGTGCGCACGAAGCGAGGGCAACGAGGATCGTCATCGAGCTTTCGGCGCAGGTTCTTCACGTGGGCGTCGATCGTCCGCTCGTAGCCTTCGTAATCGTTGCCCTGCACCCGGGTCAGCAACTCATAGCGCGACCACACCCGGCCCACCCGGGACGCCAGGGTGACCAGCAGATCGAATTCGCTGCGCGTCAACACCACCACCCTGCCGTCCCGGCGTACCTCGCGGCCCTCCGGATCGATCCTCAGTGATCCACCACCGAAGGAGACCAGGGTCGAGGTCTCGGGGCCGCAGCGACGCAGGACCGCCTCCACCCGGGCCGTCAGCTCCCTGGGGCTGAACGGCTTCACCAGATAGTCGTCCGCCCCCAGGCGCAGCACTGCGATCCGATCATCCTCTGAGGCCTTGGCCGTGACCACGATGATCGGCACCTTCGACAGCTCCCGCAGTGAGCGGGCCACCTCCTCGCCCGCCAAGTCAGGCAGCATCAGATCCAACACGACCAAGTCGGGGCCCAGTCGGCCCACCGCGTCCAACGCCTCGGCACCGGTCTCGGCATCGAAGACCACATAACCGTCTCGTTCGAGGTACGAGCAGACCACGTCGCGGATCTTTCGTTCGTCGTCGACCACCAACACGGTTGCACCCCTCACCCAAGCCATCCGCGGTCAGTGGGCCATGTCCCTCGAAGCCACGACCGTTGCTCGGCGGACACCGGCTTCACGGTTGATGACCCGCCAGTGGTACGAAGCATCTTAGTAGTTTAGGGGTACCGCGGCTATCCGGTGACCGGCACGAGCTCCACGTCTTGGGATCGATCAGACGGGGGGCCATCCCCAGCGGGAGAAGAAGTGTTGGAGAGGTACGAACAGGCGCCGCCATTCGCCGGTCACAAACAGCACGCCCACCCCGACTAGAAGGACCCCGCTGAGCGTTTCGATGCGACGTCCGTGGCGGTGCAGCCAGCCCAGGGACCGTCGAGCCCGGTGGAACCACAAGGCGAGTGCCACGAAGGGTATTCCGAGGCCGAGCGAGTAGCACACCAACAGCACGGCACCCCACGGGGCGCTCTGCGATGCCGCTGCGGTGGCCAGGATGGTGGCCAGGACCGGCCCGATGCACGGGGTCCAGCCGAAAGCGAACGCCATCCCCAACAGGACCGCGCCACGCGGCCCGGGCGGCACTCGGGCCAAGTCGATGCGTCGTTCGCTGGCCAAAGCCGGGATCCGCAACACCCCAATGCTGGCCAGGCCCATCACGATGATCCCCGCCCCCGAGACCTCCACGATCACCGGCAACCGGCGGAGCAGGGCAGCGCCGACAACCGCGAACGACACCCCGAGGGCGGTGAAGATCACGGTGAACCCGGCGACGAACCCCAGCGCCGCTCGGGTGGTCACCGCCCGACCGGTCTGGTTGTCCAGATCGCTTACCGGGATCGCCGTCACATACGATATGTAGCTCGGGATGAGCGGCAAGCAGCACGGTGAGCTGAATGAGATGAGCCCAGCGCCAAGCGCCAATACCGGCAACAGGACCGTACCCATCGACTAAGAACCCTAGTAGACCTCTCGGTTGGGGCCAGGCGCAGAGGAGGGCCTTCCAGGGCACCGAGCGGCTGGGAGGCGGTTCGTGCTTAGCGGCGAGACAGGGCGCTGAGCTGCCCGGCGTGCACCGGACAGAAGCGCATGCCCATGGCGTGCAGCGCCGGGGCGGCTGCCGCTGCCACCGGCAACGCTATGACCGCTAACCCGAGAAGTGCACCCCCGAGCAACGCAGCCTTGGGCAGAGGGGCCGCCGGGTTGGCCAGGCGTCGCACACGGGCCAGGGTGGCTGTCCCGCTGGCCGCCATGGCAACCACAGGGGCGCGCATGGACGCCATCGCCACCATGGCGGTGGCCAACGTGGCTCGTCGGTGGTCCTTCGTGGCGGCGTCATCGGCGAGCATCTCGGTCAGCACGGCAACCTCATCGGCGGCAACCTGGAACAGCGGCACGCCAGGGAAGGCCTCGGCGAGGCCGACGGCGGCACCGACGAGGAGATGGTGACGGCCCCGCAGGTGCGCACGCTCATGGGCCAGCACGGCATCGAGCTGGGGTTGGCTCAACGCCTGCAGTGCACCCGAGGTCAGCACGATCTTGTGCTGGCGCCCCGGTAGACAGTAGGCCGCAGCCTGGTCGCAGTCGACGACCAGCGCACCGAGGTCGACGCGATGCTCCCCGGCCAGCGCGACGGCCTGGCGGTGAGCTCTGCGCTGCGCAGCGGCGGTGGCCCACGACCGACCCAACGCGAAGAACGTCCGGGCGGCGACGAACACCGTGAAGGTGGCGCCAGTGGCGACTAACAGCGCTCCGCCGGGACTGGCGTATGCAGCCTGGATGGCCATCATGCACGCCTGGAGGGCTTCGCCGATGCGGACGCTGAAAGGGATCGTCGGGGCCGCCAGGGCCAGCCCGGCCAGCATCAACGCCCCAATCACCGAGATGCACCCCGATAGCCACAGCCCGATCGCCAAGCGGGGGGATCTTCCGGGCCAGGCCCGACCCGAAAGCAACCTTGGCCCGCCGAACGCCATGGCGAGGGCGTAGGCGGCGAGGCTCACGGCAACGGTCACAGGCCCGACCCGTCAACGTCGCCGAGCGCGTCTCGCAGAGCGGCCGCTTCGTCGGCGGGCATCTCGGCCACGAAGTGCAGCAGCGCGGCGGTGCGGTCCTTGCTCGTGCCCAAGGCCTCCCGCATCAGCTCGGCGCTGTACTCCTCCCGGGTGCACACCGGCAGGTAGGCGTACGCCCGGCCGTGGCGTTCCCTCGTCAACCAGCCCTTCCGGAACAAGATGTCGGTGACGGTCAGCACCGTCGTGTAGGCGATCGTACGGTCCCGTTGGAACTCGTCAACCATCTCCCGGACCGTCGTCGGGCCGCCACGGGCCCACAGGCTACCCATGATCTGAGCTTCAAGATCGCCGAACCCCTTCAACATCCCACTCGTTACTCCTCTGCCGCGATCACCGTTCTCCTAGCCATACTAGGAGAAGTCTCGGGCTGCGACGTGGCCACCCGATTGCGGGCTTGCACATCGGCCAATCTCTACTAAGATCCTTAGTAATAGTCTGGTCGAGAGCCGGCCGGAACCGAGGAGCAAGCACATGAGTCATGTCTTCTACAGTCTGGCCATCCTGGCCTGCCCGCTGGGCATGGGCCTGATGATGTGGATGATGATGCGCGCCGGCAAGGGCCGCAGCACCACCCAGCCCGACGCCACGGTGCGCACGGCTCCCGAACTGAACGACCGCTACGCCCAGCAGGCCCGACTCGACCAGCTCGAAGCCGAAAACGCCGAGCTGCGAGGGCGCCAAGTCGCCGCCCACCCTGCTCCCCAGGACCCGACCGAGCAGTAGTGGCTGACTGGATCCTTCCCGCCGCGACCGCCGCAGGCACCATCACCGCAACATACCTGTGCTGCGTCCGCCCCATGCTCCGAAGCCAGGGCCGCACCGCAACGCGCCGCCTTGGCGCCCATGAGCCGGGCGCGGCCCACAACGTGAACGACGGTCTGGGAACCGCGGTACCCGACCAGATCCCGCAACCGGTGCCTCCTCAAGGCGCAGACCGTTCTTCGACCACCTGACGCTCTTGCCTCCTGAACAGTCATGACCAAGCAGCAGCGACCGGCACCGAAACAGCGACCATCACCGAGACCACAAGCAGGACGGAGCGCAGCTCCGACCCGGCCATCCAAGCGCCAGCGGCGCTCCGCACGCCGTAGTGTCATCCGACGTCGTGCACCGCTGCTCGGCGGCGCCGTCGTGGCGGCTGTCGTGATCGGGATCGTCCTTGCGATCAGCACACGCTCTGGAGGTGGCCCTTCCGGACCCGTGGGCCCCGAGGGCGCCACCCTGGAGGCTGGGCCCGCTCTCGCCACCCCGGCATCTACGGATGGCTCCTACATTGCCGGGGTCTCCTGCGGCGCCACGGAACAGATCGCCACCCATGTGCATACCCACCTCGCCATCTACGTGGACGGCCAGCCCCGATCCGTTCCCCTCGGCGTCGGCTTCTCCGGTCAGGTCCAGATACAACACAGCGCCCACGGGGACTTCGCAGCCGGAGTCAGCGGCTGCCTGTACTACCTCCACACCCACGCAGCCGACGGCATCATCCATGTCGAAGCCCCCGCCGGACGGCAGTTCGTCCTCGGACAGTTCTTCGCGGTTTGGGGGCAACCGCTCAAAGATGGTCACATCGGCCCGGCAACCGGACCTGTCACCGCCTACGTCAACGGCCACCGCTGGACCGGCTCGCTCGAAGACATACCGCTACATTCCCACGAGAGCATCCAGCTAAACGTCGGAACCCCGGTCGTAGCGCCTCAACCATTCCACTTCCCAGGTTCGCTCTGATTGAGCCAAGTTCGCCAGCCATTTCACGCCCATGGCTCTCGCCCGTCGATCGTCACCGAAACGCCACGGCCACCGCAGCGCACGCGACCCCGCCCAGCCGATGCCATCGACGCAGCCTGTCGGGCGCCTTCCCGACGCGTCGCCGTGAACCGCTCACGAGCTTCGACGGTGGGCGACACCGATGATCTGGGGTGAGGCCAGCCGGTCGATTATCGAGATGGAGAACGAGAATCGCCGCAGACTCTCCATGGCGAGACCGGCGGTCTCGATAGCGGCCGCTGTGTCCCGGTCCAGATGGCAGCCGCCAGCCAGTCGCCTCCAGACCGGATCAGCCAGATGCTGCGCGCGGGCCAGACACTGGTCTTCGGAGACGACGTGCTCGTAGAAGCGCAACTCTCCACCTGGGCTCAGGACACGGGAGATCTCGGCCAGGGCAACAGCCTGGTCGGGAACCGAGCACAACACCAGCGAAGCTATAGCAACGTCAAACGATGCGTCGTCGAAGGGCAGTGTGTCAGCCACGGCGTCGATGACCGTGACCTTGACGGGCGCCTGGCCCGCGGCCCGCTCAGCCTCCCGCCGCAGGATCGGTTCGGGTTCAACCGCGACGACCTCGGTGACTGAGGAAGAATAGAACCCGAAGTTGAGTCCGTGGCCGGCGCCAACCTCGATCACCCGCCCGCAGACGCTGTCCAGAAGCTCGCGCTTGTAGACATCCTCGCCGTGCGCCATGGCTGCCGCCGCGAACCGCTGGTAGATGCGAGCGAACAATGGGTGGGACACCTTGGTCGGGGGCGTGGCACTCATGGCGTCAACATCCTTGCTCGTCGCTCGCAGTTCGTGCGGGCGCGGCCCGCCAGCGCAGGGCCTCCATCAGAGAGAGGGCTCAGTTTGGCTACGTCTGTCGGCTACCGCTACTTTTCGTTCCGATCCTGGTCGTTACACACGCTGATCTATCTCCAACAAGCCTAATGGACGATGATCGCCCGGTTATGAGCTGTTATCCCGAGCCAACCGTTCGAGACCTTTGGGGTGCTTGTAAAGAATGGTGTCACCGGGAGCAAACGCGGGGTGATGTAGGTGCTGGCGCCAGGAGGCCCAAAGGCGCAGCGGACCTGTCACTGCTTTCAGCCGCTGGCCACGCCCAGCCGAATCTCAGACCTCACCACCTCGCTGGAGCCATTCCAGGCCGACCTCGAGGTCGCTCTTGGCGAGGAGGCCTCGATGGTGTGGTTCTCCAGGCGGGAGACGAGGGCCAGGACAGAGTCGACGACCTCGTGGAGGTCCATCATCCGCCGTCCGAGGCGTTCGAGCTCTTGTCGTTCCTCGCGGGTGGGGTTCTCGTCGGCCCAGCGGGCGAGCTGGGTGTCATACAGCCACAGGTCGCTGGCGGTGTCGCCATACACCCGTTTCACGCGGGCGACGGTGGCGTCGTCAAGCCGGTAAGGGCGAACCTCGGCCTCGAGCAGACTGCGGTACTGATCCCCGCAGGCGTCGAGCTGCCCGTCGATCATCGACGCGATCGTCGCTATGGCTCCGATCGGCTGCCAGGTCGGCTCCCGACCACCACCGTCGCTGTTGGTCATGGTCAGGCGGCCTGACCGAGGGCGGGCAGGTCGAGGTGAGGGTCGAAGGCCTCGGGTGGTTCGGTCAGCCCGTCGAGGAGGTACTCACCAAACCGTTTGATCCGGACGGTGATGTAGGGGGACATGGCGGCCAGGTCGTCGGGGTCGATGGCCCAGCCCTCGGCGATGAGCTGGCGGACCACGGCGGTCATGTCCAAGGTGGTGTGGAAGATCACGCAGTTGGCGACCAGAGCGTTGAACTTGATGATCTTCTCCTGTTCGGCCGGGTCGTTACGTTCGATGACCTCGTTGCCGAACATCAGCCACGCCGAGAATCCGTTGTACGCCTCGGCCTTGTTGGTCGCCGCAGTGATCTGGGCCCGCAGGTCGGGCTCGGACACGAAGCGCAGCAGGGTGATGGTGCGGATGACCCGGCCGACCTCCCGGAACGCCTTGTAGACGTTGTTCTTGTGCGACTCGGTCCCCAACCGGCGCAGCAGCAGAGTAGACGACAGGCGCCCCTCGCGGACCGACAGGACCACTTGCATCAGGTCCTGCCAGTGCGTTTCGATCAACCCCCAGTTGATGATGTTGTGGCCCGCCTCGCCGAACAGCGAGTCGATATGGGTGTAGCGGGCGGTGGCCGACGGGCGGTAGAAGTTGAGGTCTTTCCAGTTCCGGATGCGGGGCAGGAGGTCGAAGCCGAACAGATGGGCCAGGGCATGGACCGGGTAGCTCTGGCCCTGGGTGTCAGCGTGGATCGTCTCCGGCTGCGCATCCGAGCGGTTGGCCAGGAGGCCCTCGACGATGTAGACGGCCTCCCACACCCCGCAGGGGATGAAGTGGGAGAACAGGGCGATGTAGTTGTCAGCCACGTGGTGGTAGGCGATGCCGCCATAGCCGCCGTAGCGGATATGGGACTCGGCCAGCAGGTTGTCGATCAGCGTGTCCATCTCGGTGCCGTCCGCGGCGACCGACGACGCGTCGCCCCACGCTCGGGTCAGATCCAGGGCCAGGTAGGCGTTGATCACATCGGCGATGGCCTGGTTCAGCTTGTCGATGCTGAAATGACGCTTAGCGGTGGCGCCCAGCTCATGCGCGGAGACGCCCCGCATGTGCCGGGCAGCCTGAGCCGGTCCCAGGTTGGAGCCGTAGGCGAACGTGGTGAGCACGTAGCGGCCCATGGGGTCGGCCAGCTTCGGGTCGGACCCTGACGCCGGGCCGAAGCGTCGCCACCACTCCAGCCAGTACGCGGTGCGGGCCAGAATGTCGACCAGGGACCGTTCCGGCATCCGCTGTTTGATCGCCTCCTCCAAGGCCAGGGCGCCAGCGGAGCGGTCGTTGCCCTGCCGGCGTTTCAGCGACGGCACCCCGGTCACCTCGTCGATGACCAGGTCGGCGTTGCTCGGGTAGCCGGCGTCTACCTGGGCGGCCTTGGCGGCCAAGTCGTCCCTCAAGGATTGGGTGAACTCGGCCGCGGTGGCGGGCAGGCCGGCCTCGGCGCAGAACTCGCCCAACAGCCCCTGGCAGTCCTCCCAAGCGAGAAGCTGGCCGGCCCAATTGGCGTACGCCTCCGAGCCCCGCACGGCGACGTCGCCGGTCCGTAGCTCGGCGGCCAGGTAGGTGAACACGCAGGCCTCGAAGTGACGGCGGTTCAGCCGTCCGGGATGGTCACGGTCCCGGACCAGGCGCTGCCAGAGACCTCGGAGGCGAACGACAGGTCGACCACAGCCCCGTCAAGGCGGTCCGGGATCTGATCGCGGGTCATGGGTGAGTGGGCCAGGGCGTGGTCGAGCGCGTCGAGCACGCTACCGTCGGTGCTGGTCGCCTCGAGCTCCACGGTCCTGGCGAACGCGAACATGGTGGACCGGTCTCGACGGAAGTGGCGGGCCACCAACGGCATGTAGTTGTTGGCGTGATGGGCGGCCACGGTCTCGATTTCGGCCAGCTCGGCATCGAACCCGCCCGCCCGGGCCACCGTCTCGCGGGCCAACCTCACCGCTGTGGCCTCGTCGCCGGCCGGGGCGCGAGGGTCCAAGTGGCCCAGGACCGCCCGGTAGTGCTCGATCAGGCGCTCGGAGACCTCCAGTTCTCGGTCCAGGATCTCATCCAGCTCTGTCTTGGCCCGTTTGGTGATCGACGCGATCCGTTTGCAGAACATCTCCGCCAGGTCGTCGCGCGCACCGGTCTGGGCAGAATGGACCATGCAGGCCAGCAGGGCGGTGCGCTTCAAACGGGTGACATCGCCCATGACCGCCGCATCACCGGCCGACGCCTCGCCCGCGAAGTCCACGACCTTGGTCTCGGCCACCCCCTCCAACCATCCGCTCGTGTCGCCCAACGAGTCGACCAGCCCAAATGCTCGACCTGGGCCAGGAACGCCGACCACGAGGCCTTGCCGGCCGACTGCTTCAGTCGGTTGAAACCGCTCTTGCGGGCCGGGCCGGTCACCACCAACAATCCGTCCAACCGGGCCATGTCCGTATCCGTGATACGCCCGACGATCCGCTCGAAGATCGCCGCGTTCACCTCCGCCCGGATCCGAGCCGACATCTCGTTCAGCGTCGAGAACCCGAACAGCTCCAACGACGCCTTCACCACCAGCTCCAACGCCACGTTGATCAGATCCGGCGGATGGTTCTTCATCTCAGCTGCGGCCCGAATCGCCCCCTCAGCCACCGCCCGGGCCCGCTCCCGGTCCCACGCCACACCGAGCCGTTCGCGCACCAGCTGGCGATGGGACTCCGCCGTGCGATCCGAGCCAGCATCAGCAGCGGTGGTCTCTGCCAAGTCCAAGCAGCGTCGCACATGATCAACGACCGCCTCAGGAACATCGTCGGGTCTCGGGAAGTACCCCAGCCGCTGACAGCACTTCAACGACACCATTCGCGCCAGTAGATGGGCATCCGAACGGCTCCGTTCTCTCGCCCACCCCACGTCACCCGGCGTCGGGGACATAGCTGTCAGCTCACGGGCCGTCACCAGCCGGCCGAAGCGGGGATATGCGGTCCGCTCGATCGACGTCATCGCCCCGGCCCAACGTCCCCTCCCACCTCAACGACGCTATCCCAGCATCATCCCCCGATCCAGCGTCAAGACCGCTGCGCAGGGGCTACTGCGGGTTTCAGGCGTATCTTGGCTGTACCCCTAGAGGAGTGACACCGACACCCCGGCCCGGCGAGCGACGGCGGCGAAGGTGATGGGTTCGCCGGTCTCGACCATGGCCCGGAGCGCATCGGCGGCCTGGGCCCGCTTGGTCCGGCTCTCTCGCTGACGGGCTTGTCGTAGCGCTGCGCTGTTGTCAGTCATCGTCGTGGTGCTCGCGGCGTCGCCTGAACGCCACCGGGACGGTCTGGCGAGCCTTTCGCAGGGCCCGGGAGGCGTTATCGACCTCGGCTCGTTCCGATTCGGGCAGCTGGTCGAGGAGCGCCTCGTGAGTGCGGATGTGGCCGACGATGGTGTCCATCTGGCGGCTGACGTTCTCAACTACCCAGTCGGCAGCGCCGATGGCCAGCATTCCTTCCCGTTCGCGGCGGAGTTGGTCGGCGTAGGTTCGCAGTTCGGGCAGGTAGGAGGGGTCGGACTCGAAGTGCGGGCATCCAGCGCACTGGTAGCGGATCGGGCAGGATTGGCCGCCCGCTCTCACGTTGGCCGGCTCCGAACACTTCCCCCTCGGCACGCTGACCCATGACAGCTCCTCGCGCAACTGTGCGGCTCTCGACGGAGGCCGGTCACCGCCAGGCCGGATCGTTCCTCGGTTGTCGATGGTGTGGCGGGCCAACAGGGCCATGGCGTCACGTTTTCTGGCATCGCCGACCCGGTAGTAGCCGAGCGTGGTGGTCATGGACTGGTGGTCCATCAAGTCTCGTAGCATCACCCCCGATCACCTCCTCGTGACCAACAAGCGCCCGTGCCCCTGGACGCACAACTACATCAAAGTAACTAATGCGGGGATGCCCTAGCGCGCCGAGGGCTCCTCCGGCCGGGGGCACCGGAAGGGCTTCAAGGCAAGGCAACGGCCATAGCATCCTTATGACTCTCGAATGTACGTTCGCTACAGTCCCTCCCATGCCCTGTTCGACGACCCGATCGAGGCCCGCTCAGTCGAGAGTCTCCGCCGGGTCGATCGCCATGCTCACCCCCGGCCAGGCAGCCACCATCGACCGAGAGAGGGCATTGAGGTCGCTAGGCGAGCTCCAGCGGCTCCAGCACGAGCATTGGGAGATCGTCGCCCACCTCCGGGCCATGCTCGGACAGATTGAGACGCCCCGTTGACATCTGCGGTCGGGCTCTTGTCTCGCATTGCCCGGTCTGGAATGATGCTCTCGGGGCTACGAAGGGGGAGTCATGTACGCGGTGTTCACCGAGGTCAACGCTGACGAGTCGCACCTCGAGGCCGGCAGGAGATTCTTGAGCGAGATGGCAGTGCCGATGGTGAAAGACCACGGAGCGAAGGCTGCGTACTGGCTCGCCCCACAGGACGGCCGTGGGGTGAGTGTCGTGGTGTTCGAGACCGAGGATGAAGCGCGGAAGGCCGCTGAACCGCTGAAGGTGGGTGATCAGGCTGGGCCTACGCCAGAGGTGACCTTCAGGACCGTAGAGGTACGGGAAGTCATCGCTAGCCTCTGACCGACCCTGGTCGCCGATCCTACATTTCGGTGATGGAGATCCTCTGCGCTGTACTCGGCCTGCCTGGTCGATCATGGCGTGCGAGTGGGCGGTCTGCGATGACGCTGAGTGCTGTCACCAGCACTTGGCCGTTCGATCTTCGTTAGTTTCCCAGGTGGTCCATCTGGACCACCTGGACCACCTGGAGAGGTGCCGCCAGACCTTACGTAGCTGAGCGGCCCGGGGTCAAGAGGTTCCGAGTTCAAATCTCGGCAGCCCGACCACAACAGCGCAGGTCAGGGGTTTTCGCCAGGCAACAGGACCGGCGGCGGGCATCACTGGCACACAAGCTCAACCCCGACGACGATCCCGGTCAGCCCTCAGGCGCTGCGGGCAAGCTGGGCTGGGCTTGCGGCGCTGGACCACATCTTTGCTGGGTTGTTATCGGCGAGTAAGCGCCGGCGGCGTCTCGGAGACGGAGACGGGCGACGGAGCAATGCCGACCTGGCCGGCACGCACCATACGAGCCAACTCGGCAGGCGGTCGGGCCTTGACGAGCGGTGCGAAGGGGTCGCTGCCGGAGATGCCGGTCAGGTCGCCGAGCGCGACTGGAACGCCGCCACCAGGGCGTGGATAGCTCCCCGTGCCTCCAACTCGAGCTTCTGCCCCTCGTCGAGGGTGAGTGTGAGCTTCTGCCAGCTGTGACCGGCCACGGCTTCCATCGTCGCGACGCGTGCCAGGGGCACATGGCCAAGGTAGTCGTACACCTGGTCGATCATCGGATCGGCACTCCAGATGTGGAGCGCAGCGCGGCTGAGGCCGAGCACGACGGCTGCGTCGAGGGGCACGCCGGTCTCCTCAGTGAGTTTGCCAGCAGCGGAACGGGCCGCCGGTCGGGCAATGAAGTAGTTGCCGAGCGGGGTGAGCATCCGGGTGAACCCGACTGGCGTGGGGACCCGTGCATAGGCGGCAGCTTCGAGCGCTCCGCCCTCTACTTGATCCGCCAATCCATTGACGAGTTCACTATCTTTCAGGTGCATAACAGCCTCCAGGATCGTGTGGGGAGCAACCTCTCCAGCGTGATCCACGCGGATCCACCGCAACAGTGCCCTTAATCCGGGATCTGGCCTTACAGATGTCACGGGTGGCATGAGGCTGACTTCATCGCAGGCGGTCGGTGGCTGAGATTTGGGCTAGAAACGTACCCGTCGTCGGCGAGCGGCGACCGAGACATCTTTCCAGGAGCCCGAACATGTACGTCGTAGGTTTCGCCCCGGTATCAAACCACCACATCATCGCCTGGCTCTTCATCGGCCTCGTCGCAGGCCTCCTTGCCGGGCTGGTGGTCCGGGGCGGCGGCCTCGGGTTTGTACGCGACATCGTCGTCGGGCTCATCGGGGCGGTCATAGGCGGGCTGATCCTTCACGCCGTACGCGGTGGCTCACACAGCGTGGTGAAGCTGTGGCAGGAGATCGTGGTGGCGTTCGTCGGAGCGGTCATTCTCCTACTCGTCATCAAATTTGCCACTCACGGTGGCCGCCGCCCTGCTGGACGGCGTCGGTAACCCCAAGCACCTGCCTGACGTGACCTTTGTGGAAGGTCTTCGCCAGTCGTCGTCCGCCGCCCGTCCCGCCTGGACTTCGAGCAAATCGGTTTACCTCGTGACGCGCCGAGGCCCCAACGGTTGGCGGGAACCGAAGGGGCCTCAAGGCTGACCTAAGCATATCGCAACCGAACACCGTGGCGCAGATCTTCGTTCGACTTGGAGAAAGAAGTCGGTCCCATCGCTGCGGAGGCCCCCGTCCGGCACCTGCCAACACCTAGTCCGTCAGGTGTCCGGCGAGAAGCTCGAGCCACTCCCGTCCCTGGAGCGCCGCCAGCAGGTTCTCCTCAGCCGGTGGTACACCGAACCGCTCGTTGATCGGCCGTCGACGCTCTGTCTCCTCGGTCGTCTCCTCCCTGGGTTGTGGGAGCTTGCCCACGGCAGTCGCGGCATCCCTGAGGACAGCGACTTCGAGGGCTCCGAGTTGGGTGAGGTTCACGACAATCTGCCGTAGGGCATCCCTCTCGGTGACCCCCACCTCGGCCAGGGTCACGACGAGATCTGCGACCCCCTCGACGATCGCCTGGCGCTCCACCGACTCCATGAGCGTGACGGTAGCGTCTTCTGGCCCGGTAGGACGGCGACCTCCGGCGCTCTCCGCACCCTCAGCGGCGGCCGAGCGCTCACGGACCGTCACGCACCGTGGATTGACCGAATGCCCGCAAAAGGGTCGAGAGGGAGCAGACTGGGATCTGTCGGATTCTCCGGAGCTTGTCATGCTGTACCAACGTCCTCGAGGGCGACCAGGCTGATCGGGGAAAGGGGGTGACAGCGGTGCGAGCAAAAGCCGATCTACTTCATTCGCCGCTACCCCGGCCGGTCGTGGTCGTGGTGACGACGGCGGCCAAGGTCGGTTTGGCGGGTCGCACCGGCTTTTACCTCCTGCTCACCGTGCTGACCGCCCGCATCGCCGCCTTCGGCGGTCGTGGCTTCCCTCAAGACAACGCCAGCGGCGCCCTAGGCCTGATCGGCCGACCCTGGATCGGCAAGGCGGCCATCGCCGCCGTCGCCGCGGGTTTCTTGGCATTCGGCGTTGGTCGGCTCATCGCCATGGCGCGCGACGCCTCGGTGAGTTGGCCACGCCGCGCCACGACCGCCCTGCAAGGTGGGTTCTACCTGGTGTTGGCCTGGGTGCCGGTCTCCTATCTCGCTGGCAACAAGGCCGCCGGCTCGGAAGGCCAACAGGAGCGTACCGCCAACCACGTGATGTCATGGCCTGGCGGCCCCGAGTTGGTCGTCCTGATGGGGTTGGTAGCGATAGCCGTCTGCGCCTTCCAGGTGCGGACGGCTGCGTCACGAGACTTTGCCGACGGCATGGCGGTGGGTGACGCGTCCGCTGGGATACGTCGGCTCACCCACCTGGTCGGCGTGGTCGGCATCGGGGCCCGGGCCTTGGTCCTCGTGCCCTTGGGTGTCCTTCTCATCGTGGCCGGGGTGGACTCCGACGCCAGGCACGCCAGCGGACTCGACGCCCAGATGCTGGCGTTGTCCGGTTCATCGTGGGGTCTCGCCGTGTTGGCGCTGGTCAGCCTGGGACTGGCCACCTTCACCGTCTACTCTGCCCTCGAGACCTGGTACCGGGACGTGCTTGCTGGAAGATGAGTTCGCCCGGTCGAGCGGATCAGCCTCGGGGGGTGACCGCTCGAAGGACGTCACGGGCCTTATCGACACCGCCTGCGATCAGCCCGGCGAACAGGTTCCCCGGGGGGGTGTCGGGTGAGCGCGGGTGGGGGCGGGTCGGAGCGACCTTCTTCGCCGCCTCCAACTGTTCGCCAAGTTCAGCCAGGTGGTCAGCACTGAGAGCGTCTCGAATCTTCGGAAAGAGATCTTCCTCTTCCTCTTTGACGTGATGACGGACGTTCTCGATGAGCACAGTGACCTTAGCGTCGTATCGCTCGTCGGTGGGTTCCATGTCGTCCAGCTCGGAAAGCACCCACTTGACGATGTGGTGTTCCTCGAGGGATTCAAAGACCATGGCCGTGCTGTCGGTGGAGGCTCGCCTAGCCGCCGGATAGAAGACCAACTCTTCGATGACGGCGTGCACCGCCAGCGCCCTAATGATGGCGTCGACCAACTTGCCCTTGGTGGCATACGCACGGTTACCCGCCTTCTCGAAGTCCTTGAAGTGCCTTTCGACTTCTCGATGGTCGGCGATGAGCAGGGTGATGGCATCCATGATCTCGATATTCTTTCCGCTGGTGGCCGACTCGAAACGACCGATCAGCATTGGTGGGGGTATGCACCCCCTCATGACAGGGATCGAACCCAGCCCGGTGACAACCTGGTGTCGGCCACCGACCCCACTCTCCCTCCTGCGGTACCGGGGTCCGCTCTGTGACCAACTGGCCGACGAGCTCGTCGCCCCCCCTCACGCCGTCTCCTGGCGGGTGGTCTCTTCGGTGGGAACCGTCGCTGTTGGGCCACCGGGCCGAGCTCGACGCCGCCTTCGGGCAGCGCCTCAATGACGAGATTGCTTGTGTCCCCACCGCCGGCGACGAGGTGGTCGATGAGCTGTGGGCTATGGCGGTACTCGACGTGGCTGGACCGCTTGGGCGTCGGGTCCGAGGGTCGGCGACTCTACGACGTCCATGTCGAAGCCGACGGGGAGCACCAGCACGTGGCGGCCCGTCCTTGGGATCAGGCCGCCGTGCTCGAGGCCTTTCCCCGCCGCTCAGCCGATACCTTGTGGGGAACTTGGAGCAATCGCAGGACGGTGACGAGGCCAATCCCGCCGATCAGGTTGCCCACCACGGCAAAGACCAGCAGGCCGAACCAGTCGGCGTAACCGAAAGGCGCGCCTGCGTGCAGCGCTGCGAAGCACAGCAGGGAGGCCACGATGGCGTGGTTCAGCTGCCCGGCGCCCAGGATAAAACCCATGACCGTCGCCGGCACCAGCTTCACGGTGTCGGACTCGGTGGCGTGTTGCATGTGGGTCATCAAGGTGATGACGAAGCCGCCCAGCAGCGCCAGGGCAAATGCCCGCCACGTGATACCCAGGTCGATGTAGAACACCGCCGCCTTGACCGCCGTGGAGCGCAGCGACGGGAATCCTTCCATGATGATCCCGGTGATCAGCCACCCACCGGCCAGGTTGGTCACGATGGTGATCCCCCACAGCCTCACCAGGGAGAGCGGGGGACTGGTCTTGGTGACGACGGCGGCGATGGGGACGAGAAAGTCCTCGGTGAACAGCTCGCTGCGAGCCAGGGCGAGGGCGATGAAACCAATGGAGAACGCCAGTCCGGCCAGGATCTTGCTCTCCGTTGCATGTTCGACCAGGAGAAGCGCCAGCACGCCCACACCGACGTCGAGGCCCCCGAGCAGGCCGGTGGAGATGAGCCCCGACCAGGAGCGGCCGAGACGCTGCTCGCCCTCATCTACCAGCCGGTCGAAGGTGCGCTCCGTGTCCTGCTGGGCGACATCGGGCTCGTTGCTGTCCTCTTTCCCCATCACCGCACAGTAGAGCCGCTGACGCTTCAGGTCCGCTCTTTGCCTGTGGTCCCGTACCCCCAGGGGTCAGCCGACCACTCAGGAGGAAGGACAAGGCCATGATCACCTTCTCCGGAACAGCGCCAGTTGATGCGCCATCCTGGCAGCACCCTGGTGCTGGGCGTGCATGAACGGGTTGTGCGCAGCCGGGGACCGCTTCGACCCGTCCCGCACGGGTCTGCCACTTCGCCTTGGCGGTAGCCAACCTGAGGGCGCTCGACGACTGCTCAGCTCAGTAGTTGGCTGGTGGATCGCTCGCCGGAAAGGACTCCTCACTCTCATCATCTGGATCTTCGCCCTCGGCGTCGTCGCTCGGGTCGCCGCTGCCGACGGTGTCGGGCTGGTCTTCGCCGGTAGCAACCGACTCGTTGAGCTTCTCCTGCTGCTCCGCCAGCGAGTCGGCGTGAGAGTCGCTCTCAGCGTCCTGTGGTCGTCCGGGCATCTGCATCTCCTTCACTCGGCCGCCCCGCTGAGCCCTACCCGGACCGGCGAACAGGTACGCCACGGCGCTCTCGGTCCGCGCCACGTCGTTCCAGATGTTGGTCTTGATCCCACCCGGGCTCGACCAGGCTCACCCGTATCCCGGCTGACGCGTCGAGGAGGACCGTCTCCACGTGCAGACCAGCCTCCGACGCCGCCTGGTTGCCACATCGGCCTTGGCGGGGGAGCGAACCGACCCCACAGAGCGGAAGCCCTGGCGGGCCAGTGCCAGGGTCGTGGCCAGGCCGATGCCCGGAGTTGGCGCCGGTGGTCAGAACGGTGTGTTTGGACAACCCCATGGCGTTGCCGCTCGTCAGCTCGACGGGCGGTCCTCCCGCCTCTGCACATCGATTCTAGAGTCCTCGGCTGTATCGACAAGTGTCCGTCTGACAGGACCGGTCAGCTGCGGCGTAGCCTCGGGCCGTGACCGATCGAGACCAAGAGCGGATCGCCGCCACCGACGAGGTTGTCACCCTCGCCCACCAGCTGATCCGCATCGACACCACCAACACCGGAGACCCGGACACCTTGGTGGGGGAGCGGGAGGCCGCAGAGTGGGTGGCCGGCAAGCTCGATGAGGTCGGCTACGAGACCACCTATGTCGAGTCGGGTGCCAAGGCTCGCGGCAACGTGATTGTCCGCCTGGCCGGTGCGGACCAGGGGCGGGGAGCGCTGCTCGTCCACGGCCACCTCGACGTGGTCCCCGCCGACGCCTCGGAGTGGTCCAAGCACCCCTTTTCCGGGGACGTGTCCGACGGTTACCTGTGGGGCAGGGGAGCCATCGACATGAAGCACATGGTTGCCACCAGCGTGGCCCTGGCCCGCCAGTTCAAACGGGACGGCACCGTGCCGCCCCGAGACCTGATCTTTGCCTTCGTGGCCGACGAGGAGGCCGGCGGGTTCTTCGGGGCCCGGTGGCTGGTCGAGCACCGCCCGGACCTCTTCGAGGGCGCGACGGAGGCCATCAGCGAGGTCGGCGGCTTCTCGGTGACGATGGGCGACGGAGTCCGGGCGTACCTCGTGGAAACAGCGGAGAAGGGTATCCGATGGTTGCGACTCCGAGCGGAGGGCACCGCCGGGCACGGCTCCATGCTCAACCCCGACAATGCCGTGGCCCGGCTGGCCACCGCAGTGAGTCGGCTCGGTGAGCACCGCTTCCCGATGATCCTCACCGATCCTGTCCGAGAGCTGCTCGTCGGGGTCGCCGAGATCACCGGCATCGACTTTGACGAGGAGGACCCCGACGCAGCGGTGGCCCGCCTCGGCAACCTGTCGCGGATGATCGGCGCCACGCTGCGAGACACCGCCAACGTCACCATGTTCCAGGCCGGCTACAAGGCGAATGTGGTTCCCTCGGTCGCCACGGCCAGCGTCGACTGCCGGATGCTCCCCGGTCGGGAGGAGGCCTTCGAACGGGAGATGCTCGAGCTGCTCGGCCCCGGCATCGACGCCGAATGGGACGGGTTGCCGCCGGTGGAGACCACCTTCGACGGCTCCCTGGTCGACAAGATGACGGCCGCCGTCATCGCCGAGGACCCGGGGTCGCGGACCCTGCCGTACATGTTGTCGGCGGGCACCGACGCCAAGTCGTTCCAGCGACTGGGCATCCGCAACTTCGGATTCACGCCTCTCAAGCTCCCCGCCGACCTGGACTTCACGGCCCTGTTCCACGGCGTCGACGAGCGGGTCCCCACCGAGGCCTTGACATTCGGTGCCCGGGTTCTCGAGCGTCTACTGCTCGACTGCTGAGCCCGACGACAAGCCGGTGACGAGGGCGACAGCGTCCTTCTTGCGTTCGACCGGTCCCCAGTACATGGAACTGGTCGATCCCTCCCGGAAGGAGAGGGCCTCGGAGGCCACCTTGCGTCCGCCCCCCCAAGGCAACTCGGCGATCAGGGCATGGGTGGCCTGGGACTTGGACCACACGTCGCCCCGGGACGCAGCATGGAGCTGCGCCACCTCCAACACGGGATCGGCCAACGCCCGCTTCATCCACACCTTGCCCGGCCGGCGGCGGGCGGTCGCCGCCCACGGCGACCAGCGGGTTCGGAGGATGTGGGCGGCCCACGCCTCAATAGCGCCGTCACGCTGGCCGACCTCAGGCCGTTGGGGACCCCGGAGAACAGGGGCTCCATAGAGCACGTCGCGCGAGAACGCATCGAGCTCAGTCAGGTGGTGGTCAATGGCGACTGAGACCTCGGAGGGCGGTTCGCCGGCAAGCACCTCCCACGACACGTGAACGACCCACGGACGATGCCCGTGGAAGCGCAACTCGTCGGTTGCGGACATGGCCAGGCACAGCTGGTCCGCATCCCACGTCCGGTCGGCGACAACGACCAGATCGATGTTGCTGGCCCGCTCCGAGAAGTCACCGAGGGCCAGGGAGCCGACGGCGTAGCAGCCAACGACGACTCCGGGCAGGTCCCGGTCGATGCGGGTCAAGTAGCGCCCGATCTGCTCGCCAACCCCGCCAGGCAGCAGCTCTCCGTCCGGTCGACGCTCAGCTGAGCTGATCTTGGCCGCACCCGTCAGGTCCCATGACGCGCCGCCACGAGGCCGTCTCGACGCATTCCACCCGCGAGGTGATGTGCACCCACCCAGCGTATCCCGCTGCTGAGACCAGCCCTGGACCCAAGCCGCTCCGATGGGGATCGCTCGAACGACCCGCCACCTGCGCCGACCTGTCCGCGCCTGTCATTCCCGCTACCGTCGCCTCTTCGGCCGCTCGGCGGCCGTCAACCATGTCGGGCTGACCTGGCCCGACCCGATCGGTCTCCACGGTGACATCCCTGCTCACAGCATTTCGGTTTCTTCGCCAGACCATTCCCCACCTCCTCGAAGGCGTCGTGGGCCCCTCCGTGGCCTTCCTGGCCGGCCACGCCGTGTGGGGGATGTTCGGGGCCCTCGGTTTGGCGTTCGCATGGACCGGCACCTGCCTGGGACTTCGCCTGATCATCGGTCGACGGGTCACCGGCCTGCTGATCATCGCTGGGGTATCGCTGCTGTTGCGGACGGTGGTGGCTGTCGTCATGAACTCGACGACAGCGTTCTTCATCGGCCCCGACATCGTGACCGCCGGCATGGGTCTGATGTTCGTGGCATCGGCATGCACCTCCAAGCCCCTGGTAGCCAGGATCGCCGGCGACTTTCTCCCCGCAGCGTGGCTGGACCTGGGGAACCGACGAGCCCTGCGACTGTGCCGAGCTGGCTCCGCCCTCTGGGGCTTCGAGCAATTGCTCACCTCCTGCGTCACCGGCTTCATGGTCTTCAAGGTGTCCCCCACCACGTTCGTCACCTGTCACGAGCCGATCTCCATTGCCGTGTTCACCCTGGTGATGGGGATCGCCTTGCCCTTCTTCTGGGGTGACATCAAGGCGCTGCGGGGACCACCAGGTTCGCGCCCCGTCCCGGGCGCACTGGCCATCGGGTGAAACTCCACCGCTCCGGTATGGAGTCGCCGGCTGTTTGAGCGGCCGACCGGCTGATGAGCGGCCGGGACGGGTTGACCTGTGAGGAACATGGGTGCTGTTGCGGCGACCGCCGAACTGCCCGCCTCCGGCAGTCACTGCATCGGCTGTCCCGGTGGAGGGGGCAGCGGGGTAAGCGCGACGCTCATCGGCATTGTCGTCGTTCTGGTCGGCGCCTTGGTGATCAGTCAACGCCGGAACCGAAGGGAGCGCAATCGCCAGCCGGATCCGAGAGCGGCCAGCCTGAAGGTGACCTGCGGGCGCGCCATTGGCACCTTGGCGCTCCTCATCGGACTGCTGATCGTCATCCTCCAGCCCTGACCGACGCCGAACCGTGAGGATCTTCAGAAGTCGAGCATCATCAACGTCCCGCCACCTCAGAATCCGGGCGTGTAACCGCCCCGACCCATGGCTGCGCTGGTCTCCATGTCGATCTCGTCATCCAGGCTGCCCCGGACCTCGGTGACCCACTCCAAGCGGTCGTGGAGGATCCGTTCCACGCCGGCCTGCAAGGTGGTTGAGCTGATGGCGCACGAACTGCAGGCGCCCTGCAGCTGCACCTCGATCTCGCCGGTCTCGACGTTGGCGCTGATGAGAACCAGATCCCCCCCGTCGGACTGCACAGCAGGGCGAACCAGCTCAAGCAGCTCGTTGAGCGCCTGGAGCCTGGTGGTGCGATCCTCGTCAGTCAACATGGTCTACCTCCGGGCTGCAGTCTGGCAGGGACGCGACCCCTAGTGGCTCGTGTGCTTCACCAAGTGCGGCCCGGGAACCTACGCTGGGCGATGATGAGTGATCCTGGCGCCCCGGAGCAGACAGGAGTACCCGTCCCGCCGTCGCTCCGTTCGGTCTCCACAACCGACGTTGCCGGCCGCGCCTGTCCCTATCCTGGTCCCGAGGACAGCAGCGAGGCTGCATGCCCCTTCCCGGAGGCGGCGGCCACCGGTCGAACGTCGGTGTGCGGCTACGCGGGCAGAGGGAAGCGGGGTTACTTCATCCCCGGTCTCATCGCCTTGATCGTGCTCCTGGCCGGCGGCGCGTTCGTCAACTTCGGCGGTCTCTCGCACGACACCCCGAGCCAGCTGGACGGCACCAACGTGGCCACCCGGATCGCTCAGAACTACCAGGCCAACCATCAGCTGGAGAGCCCTCCACCGGTGCGCTGCCCCAACAACGAGCCGGTGGCCGCCGGCCTCCGCTTCGCATGTCAACTCCTTCGCCCCGGTGCTGTCCCGCTCTCCGTGGACGTGACCGAGACCAGGAATGGCCAGATCACCTATCGGGTGACCGGGGCGTCCTGAGGGCACCGAGGCCAACGCCCAGGTTGTAGGCCACGGAGGGGAACCTTTCGATCGCGAAGCGGCGAGAGTTGACCGCCGCCAAAAGGGGAGCAGTTCGGTGGAGCCTAGACTTCGGCACATGTCGAGCGGGCGCCGCGACGAGGACCGCATCCTCACCCTGCCCAATGCGGTCACCGCCGTGCGCTTGGCGCTCATCCCGGTTTTTGTGGTGTTGCTGGCCCAACCCCACCGAGCGCACTGGGAAGCGGCGGCGTGGTTGCTCGCCGGCATCGGGGCCACCGACTTCGTGGATGGCCAACTGGCCCGACGCCTCCACCAGGTGACTACCGTCGGCAAGGTCCTCGATCCAATCGCCGACCGCCTCCTGCTTGTGGTGGCATCCGTCTCCATCATCGCTGTGGGCGCCGTTCCCTTGTGGGTGGCGGTCATCGCTCTGGCCCGGGAGGTGATGGTGGTCGGCGGTTTCGTGATCGTCGCCGCCATCGGCGGGAGACGCATGGACGTGACGGTGCCGGGCAAGGCCGCCACCTTGACCCTCATGGTGGCCCTGCCGTTGTTCCTCGTCGGGCACGCCGGGGTGAGCTGGAGCCTGGAGGCCGAGAACGTGGCCTGGATCTTCGTCGTTCCCGGCCTGATCCTGGGCTGGTACTCGGCGATCAGC
>JALZAH010000013.1 GCA_030948425.1 Actinomycetota bacterium | reverse complement strand
GTTCACGGATGGTGTTCGGAACCGAGCAGGCGCGCCGATGTGAGAAAGCCGGTGTGCGCCACCATGCGATGGTCGGGACGCACGGATTGGCCCTCGACATGCCACGATCGCTCGAGTACCTCGATGGTGCGGGCCAGGCCGAAGGCGCTGGCGTCGAGCGCCTCCCGGAGCTGGGCCACCTGGCCGATCGTGGGCAGGTAGGACACCAAGATCCCACCCGGGTGCAGGGCAGTCTGGGCATGGCCGACCACCCGCCAGGGCTCGGGCAGGTCGAGCATGACGCGGTCGAGGCCGGTCTCGTCGATCCCTTCGTAGATGTCGCGCCCCTCGACCCGGTAGCCAGCACCCGAGCCCAGGAAGGTCTCCACGTTGGCCTTGGCCTTGGCGGCGAAGTCGTCACGGATCTCGTAGCCGACCACGTCGGCGCCGCACCGGAGCAGAGCCAGGGAGAGGGCCCCCGAGCCGACGCCCGCTTCGAGGACCCGGGCCCCGGAGAAGATGTCGGCCATCACCAGCAGGGGCCCGAGATCCTTGGGGTAGATGACCTGGGCACCGCGCGGCATGGCCAGCACGAAGTCGGCCAGGGTGGGGCGTACGACCACGTACTTCGCTCCGGTCCCCGAGCGCACGGTGATGCCCTCGGGCCGCCCGATGATCCCGTCGTGGGCGGTGATCCCGGCGTGGGTGTGGAACTCCCCACCGTCGCGCAGGGTCACCAGGTAGTGGCGGTCCTTGCCGTCGATCAGCAGGACCCGTTCACCGGCGGCGAAAGGACCGCTCATCGGGACGGGGATCGGTTAGACGTGGTGGGTGAGGTGGGTGATCACGAGGGACTCGCCAGGGGCCAGATCCTCGGAATAGACCACCTTGGGCTCCTTGAGGGCCATCTTGGCCAGGGCCCGGAGGCCGAGGGCGGCTCCGCCGAGTGCCAACCACCGCCGGTCGCCGCCGATCAGACCCTTGGTGATGCCCATCCGGGTCAGGCGGCGCAGCATCAGACCCTCCGGATCTCGATGGTGGTGGTCTGGCGCTTGCCCCGGCGCTTGCCGAGCATGAAGACCACGCCGATGACGACGACGGCCACCACCCCGGCGATCACCATCCCCATCCCCTTGGCCGCCTCGCCGGCCGATTCCACGTCGCCCTGGAGCTCACCGAACTTGGCCTCGATGTCGGCACGGCTGACGCGGTCGGAGCTTCCCGGGCTCATCGACGGTCCTTCGAGGAGCCGGAGCTCGCCTTGAGGGCACCGACGGCGACACCGCCGCAGACGATGACCGCGAACAGGTAGGGAAGGAACTTGAGGTGTCCTCGGAACGCCGACCCCGTCTCGGTCTGAAGCAGCCGCAGTCCCCCGAGGACGAGGAGGAGGATGCCGACGGCGGCCACGAGGATGCCCGCGGCCCCGAAGGCCAGGAAACGTCCGATCCCCTTGAGGGGCTCCATCGTCTCCTGCTTGACGTAGGTGACCACCATGGTGGCGATCTCGCGGAGCAACGTGGGAACGTCCTCCGGTGAGTCCTTGGGTCTTGTCATCCGCTGGGCCACCCGGTGTTCCTCCCCTCCGCTCTCGCCTGCCGGACCCTACCCGGCCGAACGATCTTCCTACCGTCCGGCGGCCCGATGCGCAAGCACGGCGACCTCGTCGGCCAGCAGTTCGACCAGCAGGCGCAGCCGTTCGTCGGCGCTCTCCGCCTCCAGGACCCGCTGGGCGTCGGCCGGGCCGAAGGGGGCCACGGCGGCGGCCTGCCATGCCGCCACGTCGGGTTCAGCCGCCAACGAGACCGTCGCAGGCGGGCCTGTCGGCCCGAGCGGCCCTCCGAGCGGGGTGTCCGTCCCTCCGAGCTCGGCCAGGAGGGCCATGGCCTGGCGAAGGAGGCGCTCGACCTCGTCCCTGAGGCCGGCCGCCCCGTCACCGGGAGGTTCGTCGGTGAGCACCTCGACCACGGCACGGGGGAAGGGCAGTTCGGGAAGCCACCGGTCGACCCGGATCCGGTCGACACCGACCAGGACCAGGAACCAGCGGTCGTCGTCGAGGGCCACGGCCTGGGCGATGCGGGCCCGGGTCCCCACCGCGAAACGGACGTCGCCCCCGCCGACCTCGCTCCCTCGCTCGATCAGGGTGATGCCGAGGTGGCCGTCACCGTCGAGGCAGGAACGGGTGAGGGCCTGGTACCGGGGCTCGAACACGTGCAGGGGCAACGTCACTCCCGGGAACAGCACCGTGCCCAGCGGGAACATGGCCAGCTCGATGGCGGCCGTCGTGTCGGCCGCTCCTCCGTTGCTCACCGTTTCGTAGGTGCCGCCGGGGCAGCGGCCGGCAGGGGGCTGATGTCGGCCGCCGCCGGCGCCTGGGGCCAGGTGGCCAGCGCGCCCACGACCTGGTCCTCCAGGCCGGTGCCGCTGGCGTCGTTGGGGAGCTCGTTGGCGATCAGGGCGAACTGGAGGGATCTGCCGTCGACCGTCCCGGCCCACCCGCTCAGGGCGCTGACCCCCTTCAACGACCCCGTCTTGGCCTTGACCTTCCCGGCCGCGGGCGTGCCCAGGAAGCGCTTGGCCAGGGTGCCGCTGCGCCCGGCCACCGGCAGGCCCTTGCCCAGATCGCCGCTCTCGCCCCCCTGGGCGAGGGTGGCCTGAAGGGAGTTGCAGCTGAGGCGGTCCGAACGGTCGAGCCCCGATCCGTCGACCGAGGCCAGGCCGTCGGCGGCGAGGCCCAACGGCGCCAGCGCGTCCTTGATCACGCTCAGGCCGGCGGTGGTCGTCCCCCCGCCCCCGAACCGGGAGCCCAGCTCCTTGACGAGGAGCTCGGCGGCCAGGTTGTCGCTCTCGGCCAGCATCACCCCGACAACGTCGGCCATCGAGGGCGAATCGATGCTGGCCACCGTGGGCGACGCCGGGGCCCGGCCCTCGCCGGCATCGCCCCCGATCGTCACGCCCCGGGCCCGCAGGAGGGTGGTCAGGACGGCGGCGGCATTGGCGGCCGGGGCCGGGGCGGGCACGGCTACGGGCCGCCACGCGGTGAAGCCGTCGTTGACGGTGAGGGCGCTCTGCGGCCCGATCTCACCGAGGCTGGCGTAGGTGGGGCTCCACGACGGGACATAGCGCTGCGTGTCGTACCGGCTCTCGTCGCCGACGACCCTGCCCTCGACCGTGCGGACACCGGCGGCCACCACCCGGTCGGCCAGGACCTCCATCGAGGTGGCCAGCCGGGGTTGGTTGCGGTAGCCGGCAATCGCAGCGAAGTCGGCAGTGGCCAGCAGCGGGTCGCCGCCGCCGACGAGGAAGAGGTCGCCCGTGACCGTGCCCCCGACGGGGGCGGCACCGGCGCGGACCTCGGTGGTGAAGTGCGAACCGGCACCGAGGCGGCCAAGGGCGGCCGTGCCCGTCTCCAGCTTCATGGTCGAGGCGGGGATCAGTGCCGTCGCCGGGTTCTGGGCGAACAGGGTGCGGCCGTCGGGGTCGCGCACCGACAGGCAGGCCTGGCCTGTCGGTCCCCCGGTTCCGGCCATCATCGGGCCGAGGGCGCCCGCCAGGCGCCGGTCGGCGGTCACCGAGGCGACTACGCCCGGTAGGCGGCGGAGGCTGAGCACAGGGGTGTTGGGCACGGCCATGGGGGTGGTGGTGGCCTCCGTCGGCGGGATGGGGACGGCCAGGAGTAGTCCGACCACCAGCAACCCGACCAGCGGGCCCGGTACCCCTCGTGGGGCGCGCGACGGTACGCATCGGGGGTCTCGACCGGGCACGGGGCCAGGATAGGGGCGGGATGGGTGTGCGAAGGAGGCACGGGTGAGCAGACCGACAGGTGCGGGGAGTGCCACCCCGGGTTACTCGGGGACTCCCCTGCCCGCCAAGCTGGGGATCGGCGAGGGATCGGCGGTCGTCCTCGTGCATCCCCCCGAGGGCTTCGACGACGTCCTCGTCCCCCTCCCCGGGGCGGTGAAGGTCACCCGGCGGTTGCCGCCTTCAGGACGGCGCAAGATCGACGTGGCCGTCCTGTTCACGACCTCGCACGCCGACCTGGCCCACCGGTTCGCCGGGGTGGCCGGCATCCTCCATCCTGCCGGGGGGTTGTGGGTGGCGTGGCCCAAGCGAACGTCGGGCACGCCCACCGACCTCACCGAGAACGTGGTGCGGGAGGTGGGGCTGGCTCACGGCCTGGTCGACAACAAGGTTTGCGCCATCACCGACGTGTGGTCGGGCCTGCGCTTTGTGGTGCGCCTGAAGGACCGGCCTTAGGGCTCGAGGGCGGTGCGGAACAGGGTGCGGAGGTGCTCGAGGCGGCCATCGAGCATCACCGGGGCGAGCGGGTCGCGTTGGACGAGGACACCGAGGAACTGGGCGTCGCTGAAGTAGCTGAGCAGGGCCCCGTACATGGTGAGCAGGAGTTGCTCGGGGTCGTGGTGGCGGAGGCGCCCGGCGGCCATCTCCCGTTCGAAGAAGCCCACGGCCCGAGCGAACAGGGGGCGCAGCCCGTCGCCCAACTGCGTGGCCATCCGGCTCCCACCTTCGAGCGCCTCCCGGCGGGCCAGGCG
>JALZAH010000651.1 GCA_030948425.1 Actinomycetota bacterium | reverse complement strand
GCTGTCCACCAGCGTGGCCGCCCGGGACGCCTCCCTGCCGGTCGCCGAACATCTGAGCAACCTCCGGTCGCCGGTGCTCCACGGCTGGCAGCCGCCTGGTGGCGGAGCGGCCGGGGCGCTCAGCCATGCCGTGATCCACTCCCTCGACATCACGGTCGCGCTCGACCAGCCGACAGTCGCGCCACTCGAAGCCGTGGTTGCCGTCCTCGACCAGCTCACCGCCGCGAAGGGCGCATGGTTCGGGGTCGATCTGACCGAGGTCCGGCTCGAGGCCGCCGACACCAACTGGGGCTGGGGAACCGGTGAGATCGTGCGCGCCGACAGCGGCCGCCTGGTGGAGCTGCTGGGCGGCCGTGTCCTGCCCGACAGCCGCGCCCTGCGCCGTGGCTGACCCGGCCGGACGAGGCACCGCGGCTGTGACCGCCCTCGGCATCGCGTCCGGCCACCGCTGCTGATCACGCCTCTCGGACGCGCTGAGGATCACACCTCTCGCGTTCGGCTGCTCAGGGTGCCGCAGACGGATCCTTCACCGGACGGGCGGGAGAACTCGTAGAAGTGCGCGCTGGTCCCCCTGAACGGTGACTCCGATCGTGGTGGCGTGCGCGAGGTCGATTGCTCCTTGCAGAAGACCAACTAGGACCGGGCCGGGGCCGTCGATCGTGGCATCCGGTGTCACGTCTGATCCGCAGGGTTCGACGGTGATGAGGCCCGCTGAGGCGGTCATGTCGAAGCCGTCGGTGATGGTTCCGAATCTGATGGTGGCGGCCGGTGCGGCGGTGTCGTTGTCCTGGGTCAGGCAACTCGCGGCTGCCAGTCTCTCTCGAGCTTGCAACGCTGAAGGTCAACGCGGACACATGCTCGGTAGCGGTGGCGCGGTGTCGCTTGGCGCTGTTCCTCCACCAAGGCCGTCTGCCATCGGTCGAGGTTTGCATGGTCACCACCGCCGTTGGCCTGGTGGTGGCGGTGCCAGTTGGCGTGGCCGTGATCTGGTGGGGTAGGCGGCGTTGCTGTCGTGGTGGACACGTAAGCCTTCCCGGCTCCGAGTTATGGTCGGGCGGTTCCTGCGGCGTCTATGGCGTCGATGAAAGCCCCCACCGCCGTCGCCGCCTCCTCGAGAGTCAGGTCCAGGCCCTCATTGTCGACGAGTCGGGCCCACAGCTGCTCCCAGTCGGGCCAGAGCGTGACTGCGGGCGGCCAAGGGTGCTTGTTTCTGCCGTGGAAGATCTCGGTGCAGGCCGCATGGACAGCGGGAAGGTCCTTGTCGGCGACGGCGAGCTCTTTGATCAGCAGAAGGTCGGCGAGGTCGCGTACTCGCTGGTTCGCCGGGTCTCCGCAGTCCTCGGTGCACGCGTGTAGCTTCTGGGCGATTTGGTACCGGATCGGGAGGAAGGGGATCGTGTCCGGCTCGGGAAGCTGGACGGGGGCGAGCTTTACTGCCGGCGGGAGGGGTTCGGGGGAGCGCATTGACTGGCCTTCGGCGGCGGCCATCTCGAAGGGGATGGTGATGAATGCCCGGTTCTTGTAACGGAGCTTGATCTTCACCCGGACCGGGGCGGGGGTGATTCCTGCCCGGGTGATGTCCTCGGGCTCTCCCAGCACTCCGGTGAAGTTGTTCCAGCCGGCGGCCAGCGCCTCGGCGATGAGCGCGAGGCCTTCTGTGAGCTCTCCTCGGTAGGCGGCATCGAGATCCTTGGAGGTGCGAGCTTTGAACCCGAAGCGCAGCTCGAGGGCCGCGCCTCCCTTGAAGCCGATGCGTTCTACCCCGTCGCTGTCACGCAGGCCGTCGAGGGTTGCGGCCACGACGGTGACGCCGACCAGGCGCCGTAGCCGGCCGGTTGCCGCTGGCGGCCCGGGCCCGTCCTCGTCGGCCGCGGCCTGTTTCGACCATCGGTCCAGGAGCCGCTCGAGGTGAGCGATGTCACCAGGCGGGCGGGGGTCTCCGGAGGAGCTCATGACCTGACAATTTTGCGGGCGGGCGGATTAGCGTGTCGATCAGCGACGGCCACCCGGAGGCGGGCCTCGGCGAGGGGCTGGAGCAGCCCTTTGGTCGTGGCGGTAGCGATGGCTTGGTCGATGAGCGTCCCTTCCACGCCACCGTCGATCGCCTGGCGGATAGCCACCTTGGCCACCACGACGGGGATACCGTCGACAAGGTCGATATCAGCATCGCCGAGCCGGGCGGCGACGACGGTGAAGCGGTACTTGTCCTTGCGGCGGACCCGGTGACCTGGGGGGACGATGACCTCGATGCGGCGGGGGTTGACATCGGCTAGGTCCCAGACCGCCAGAGCGGCCTCTCCACCGATGGCGGCATTGCCTCCAGCCCACAGGACTGCCTCTTGGTATTCGGTGTGGGCAGTGATGGGCAGGGCGGTGAGGCGGTACAGGCCCCGACCTCGATGTTCTGCTCGTCCGGCGGCGGTCAGCTTGCGTAGGTAGACCTGGGTAACGGCAAGGTCGTCAAGGTCAGCCTGTCGCAGGAAACCATGCTGAAGAGCGGCGCGCTCGACCAAGCGGTCGTAGGGTCGGGTGCGATGCTCCATGCCCGGCACTGTACCCCGTAACGGTACAGTAATGACACGGAAGTGGTTAGAAACTGGCAGAAGTGTACCGTTAAGGGTACGGTGTTGTCCCCTCTATGTTGCCGTCCCGCCCGTAGAGCCATGGCCACGGTCGGGCCTCCAAACGGGGTTCTCAGGAACGGACCACCCGATGGGCCCGTTTGATCGGTGTCGAGTGCTCCGTAAGCCTCCGCAGTGGTGGCTGGCTCATGGGTCTGCGAAGCCCCTTGGCACCTCGATCGTGAATCATTCGAGCTATGGCTCGGGCTCGGCGCTTAGGCCTGGCGTACCCTGGGCGTGGGAGGGATCAGCGCTTCCCGCCAGGCGCCCCTTCTTTTTCACCGCACCCCCACATTGTCCGGTTCTGTGGCATTGTCCGGTTCTGTGGCCGCCCAGCGTGGATCGTCGACGACCACGGTCCCTTGCACCCGTGCTGCGCGATCTGGTCCGACGAGGTCAGAGCGGGCCGGGCATGCCAGCCTGTGCCGCCTCCCGCTCTCGGCGGCGGTCCCGCCGGCCCTGAAGCAACCAAACCCCCGCCCTTGGTGTGGCCCCCGGTCACGCGCAACAAGTCATCCCGGTGGTTCTTATCACGACCCCTCTGAGGCTCTGTCAAGGGCGGTCCGAGCCTCCGCTTCGCTCCGGTTCTCCCGGCCCCTCCGGGGCAAACCCTGGACAGGGGCACGGGACCGTGATGGAGCGCGCTCGACGTTGCGAGGCCCCCAACCGGCCGCCTACGGCGAAGGGCTCGCATCGTCAGCAGAGGAGAGACCCGACATGCCATGTGAGGGGTACAGCCAAGATAAGCCTGAAACCCACATTTGCCGGCTCCATCGCCACTTTGGGGGCGCTGAGAGCGCCAAACAGGCCAACTAACCGAGCGGCCGCCCCTGACGCCAGGTCGCGGTTCCGCTCCGCTGCGCCCTGGCGTCCAAGACGGTCTTGGCCAGCGGCCGGCTGAGCTGGGCCTTCCACCTCCAGGGAGACACTGGTACGGTCCCGGCGACGGCGAGACCGGAGGCCAAGGGCGATGGCATCGATCGAGCGAACTGCCAACCCGCGGTTCAGGCGGCTCGTCACCGTTCGGGAGCTGGCCGGACTTACTCCCACCGAGGACGAGCTGGCGTGGGCCAGGGAGCGGACTCGCACCGACAAGCACCTGTTGGACCTCGTGACGTCACTGAAGTGCTGCCAGCGCCTGGGCTACTTCCCGAGGATGGACGACGTCCCGGCGCCGGTGCTCGACCAGCTTCGGCGCTGCCTGGAGCTGGCAGAGGGCACAGCCCTCACCCGTAGCACCCGGGCGGCGGAGTCCCATCGCCAGCTCGTGCGGGAGCGCCTTGGGGTGGTGCACGACCCCGAACGGGCAGGCGCCGTGGCCGCGGCCGCCATCCGGACCGCTGCGGAGGTCAAGAACAACCCGCCGGACCTCATCAACGTCGCCCTGGAGCTGCTGGTCAAGGCGTCGCTGGAGCTGCCCGGGTACTCGACGCTCGACGAGCTCGCGTCGCGCATTCGCCGGGAGGTGAACACGGCGATCTTCGAACGCGTCGTGGCCCGGATGCTGTTGCCCGACCGACTCCGCCTTGAGGCCCTGTTGGAGGTGCGCGGCCCGGCGGCCAAGACCCCGTTCAACCGCTTGAAGCAGGCGCCAGGGCGGGCGTCGTGGACGGCGTTCCGAGAGCAGGTGCAACACCTTTCGTGGGTGGGCTCCCTCGGCGAGACCGAGGCGTGGTTGGAGGGCGTGGCCGAGGCCAAGATCGCCGACTTTGCCGGCGAGGCCGCGGCGGCCGACGCCGGGGTGATGGGCGACGTCGCCCCGCTGAAGCGGACGGCGCTGCTGGCCTGCCTGGTCCACGTGGCCAGGACCCGGGCCCATGACGACTTGGCCGAGATGTTCTGCTAGCGGGATGGCGTCGATCACCAAGCGGCCTGCACCGAGCTCGACGACATCCGGGCCCGCCAGACCGAGATGTCGGAGCGGTTGATCGTCCATTACCGGGAGGTGCTGGCCCATCTCGACCCTCGCAGCCCCGGGGCGGTGGAAGCTGGGGATGCCTTGTGCCTGGCCCGCCTGACCGTGGAGCAAGCCGGCGGGTTCGACGCCGAGCTCGCCGACATCGAGGCGGTGGCCGCCCACCACGCCAACGACTACGTGCCCCTGGTGACGCGGCACTGGCGACAGGATCGGGCCACGATGTTCGCCTTCGTGCGCACGGTCGAGCTGGAGGCAACGAGGGCAGATCGCAGCGTGCTCGACGCCGTGGAGCACGCGTTGGCCCACTCGCACCTGACGCGGGACTTCATCCCCGCCCACGTCGAGGGCACCGTGGTCGACCTGTCCTTCGCCTCCGAGCAGTGGCAGCGCCTCATTCGAGACGCTGAGCATCCCGGCCGCCTCAACCGCCGCACTTCGAGGCCTGCGTCTTCACCTACTTGGCCGGGGAGCTGCGCACCGGCGACATGTTTCCGGTCAGCTCGGCGTAGACCGCTCGGGAGCCGGTCGGCCTCGGTGCCGGCTGCGTCGGTGTTGCTCTTCGGCTCGACCGGCTGCCCTGCACCGGCCTGGGGCCGCGTCCAACGTCTGATCGCGCACCAGCACGTCGCGGGGGACGTCACACCGCGGGGGACGTCACACCTCGCTTCTTTGATGGCGCTACGGCGTCCTCCGCTTGGCAGGCCATAGCTGACCCGGTAGCCAAGCGCCAGCCCGCGTCGCCGGCGGCCACGCACTCGCCGCGCCGCTGTTCACCGGTCGACCTAGTCCACCACCGGGGACCTCGTCATGTTGGTCAACGCCCGGCATGTGAAGAACCTCCCGGGGCGAAAGACCGACCCCAGACCGAGCGGCGAACCCCACACCGCCACCTGGCGACGGCGCAGCTCGGCTACCTCCCGGGCCCGTGGCACCAACACCTCGGGTGTCGCCTCGCCACTCGTCAGGTTAGGTCCGCCGTCTTCTACGACGCTGAGATGCCTGGCGGTACCGTCCGGTTCGCCGAGTTCTTCACCTTCCGCGATGACGTCGTCGCCACGCTCAATCTCCATTACGACGGGCAGGAATACATCGCCAAGGGTGGTCGGTGACCGCGCCCGCCCCAAGCCCGCGTGACACCCTTGCGCAAAGGCTCCGAGCCCTGCTGACCTCGCACCACAACGTGCGTGAAGTGCGCATGTTCGGCGGCCTGTCGTTCAT
>JALZAH010000641.1 GCA_030948425.1 Actinomycetota bacterium | reverse complement strand
CCCCGGCGCCGCCCGCTGCGCCCGTCGCCCCCGGGGCCCCGACCGTGTTGGGCGTGAACGCCGGCACGGCCTCGTTGGGGGTCCGCTGGCAGCCCGGTTCGGGCACCACGCCCACCGGCTATGTGGTCCTGGTCACCCCCCGGGCCGGCGGGTCGACGACCAAGGCAACGGCGCCGGGCGGGAGCTCCGGGGCCACGGTGTCAGGCCTGGGCCGAGGCGTCACCTACTGCGCTCGGGTCCAGGCGCTCGGGGTCGGCGGGGGGAGCGCCCTGTCGGCGGTCAACCCGGCGCTCGACTGCAGCGCCACCACCGCCGGTCCGCCGACGTCGAAGCCGACGCAACTGAGCTTCGTGCCCGGCTTCAACGTGATGGACCTGAGCTTCGCCGCCGGAGCCGGTGACCCGGCCGGCACCACCTACACCATCGATGTCAACGGCACGCCGGTCAAGACCGGGGCGGCCCCCGGCGCCGTGCGTATCAGCGTCCCCGTCCCCGCCGGCAAGACCTTCACCACCGCCACGGTCAGCGTGCACGGCAGCGACGCCGGCGGGGCGGGACCGGTCGCCTCCATCGCCGCCTGGTCGTACTGGGTGGGCAAGAACGAGGGATGTGTCAACGCCAGCAACGCCTGGTACACCCTGGGCGCCGGCCTGGCGTGTTCGAGGGTGGTCACCCCGCTGCTCACCTACGAGGACACGCCAGAGACGGCGGCGACGCTGCTGCCCGCCGACCCGGCCGGGGATGAGGAGACCATGTGCCACTCGGGGTCGCCCACGGGAGCCACCATCTACCTGGTCAGCCCCCGAGGCCAGACCTCGTGCCCGGCGGCACCGGCGAACTTCTCGGCACCGGTCATCGGCAACGTGGTGTGGAGCGCGTCGGGCGGCACCCACACCACCCTGGTCAAGGAGTGGCAGGGCACCGAGGCCAACGGGAACGTCGAGTACGTGTTCACCGGACCCAACGAGAACGTCAACACCATCGCCGGCCAGTCGCTCACCAACGTCAGCCTGTATGCCAGCTGGTACAACGACCCCCTCGGTTGACGACTCCCGACGACCCCGGCCGCAACCTGGCCGACGGCATCGACGAGGCGGTGGCGCCATGGGTGGTGCGTTGCGTCACGTCGATGATGGTGGCATGGCGTGGGCAATGTCCTCCCCAGGTGGTGGCGGCGGCGGCGTCGGCCGGGGCGGCGGCGCGCGCCGAGGTCACCCCCCGGGTGAGAGCCCTGCTCGAAGCCGACATCGACGAGCAACGCAGCACGCCGCTGGCCATCGTGCGCTCCGCGGTGCGCTTTCCCACCGCCGTGCTGGCCGCCGCCGGATGTCCCGAGGTGGTGCGAGATGACTTCAATGCGAGGTCATTCCCCGCCGATGTCTACAACCTGTCGCCGGCATCGCTGGGCGACGTGGCCGAGGACCTCCGCGAGCCGGGCCTCATCTGGGGGGCGACCAAGGCGTTCGAGCACAAACGACGGCATCGCCGCTGAGTGATGACGGTGTCTGGTCGATCGTTGAGCGGTCGATCGTTGAGCGGCCGAACGGCGGGTGCCGCTGCCTAGCGACCCTTCCTCTTGGGCTTGGGAGCCTTGGGCTTGCGGGACCGCTTGGTGGGGGGCAGAGCGGCCAACTTGTCGGCAGTGTTCGACATCGGTTCGCTCGGCGCCTGGGTCCAGCCGATGGCCGACACCGCCCGATCCTCGAAGAACAGGCACTCTGGTGGACAGGCGAAGGGGTCCTCCTCGTTGACCGACAGGCGACAGCGGCGGATGACGTCGCCTGCCGAGGTGCTCCGCCCCACGTAGTGACGGCAGTTGTCGCGCACGGCCATGGCCCCATCGTTGCACGATCCGGGCGCCTTTCCGCACCGCTGTGCCGACGGGCCAGGTTGGCGGCCGGCCTTCCCCTAAGGTTCGGCCGGTGGGACAACGTCTGGTGGTGGTCGGTGGCGACGGGGCAGGCATGTCCGCAGCATCGGTTGCCCGGCGCCGCAACCCCGACATGGAGATCGTGGCCCTGGAACGGGGCCCGTGGACCAGCTACTCGGCCTGTGGCATCCCCTATCTGGTCGGCGGGGAGGTGGGCAGGCTCGAGGATCTGATCAGCCGGCCCCCGGAGAAGTTCCGGGAGGTCCACATCGACATGCGCACCGGCCACGAGGTCACCGGCATCGACCTTGACGCCCGGACCATAGAGGCCCACAACCTGGCACATGGTCGTACCTACCGCCTGGGCTTCGACCAGTTGCACCTGGCCACCGGGGCGCTGCCCCGCCGACCCTCGATCCCCGGTCTCGACGCCGCTCACGTCCACGGCGTGCAGACCCTGGCCGACGCCCGTGACCTCCTCGCCGACGCCGCCGACCGCCGGCCCCAGCACGTCGTGGTGGTGGGCAGCGGCTACATCGGCCTGGAGCTGGCCGAGTCGTTCCTCCAGCGCGGGGCGTCGGTCACCGTCATCGAACAGCGCCCCGAGGTGCTCCCCGCCCTCGACCCCGAGATGGGCGCCCTGGTCAGCCGTTCGTTGCGCTCCATGGGGGTCAACCTGCGCCTGGACGAGGCCCTCCACGAGGTCGACGACGCTGTGGTGCGAACCTCGGCCGGCACCATCCCCGCCGACCTTGTCGTGCTGGGTCTGGGCGTCAACCCCAACTCGGAGCTGGCCGTGGCGGCCGGTCTGACGGTCGGGTTGCGCGACGCCATCGTCGTCGACCGCCAACAGCGGACCTCCGCGGAGGGCGTCTTTGCGGCGGGCGACTGCTGCCAGTCCACCAACATCGTCTCCGGCCAGTCCGCCTACTCGCCGCTGGGCACGGTGGCCAACAAGCAGGGCCGGGTGGCGGGCATCAACCTCTCCGGTGGTTACGCCACCTTCCCGGGTGTGGCCGGCACCGCCGTCACCCGGGTGTGCCGCACGGAGATCGGCCGGACCGGCCTGAACACCGCCGAGGCCACGGCCGCCGGATTCGGGTTCGTGACCAAGACCATCGAGACGACCGTGCACGCCGGCTACATGCCCGACGCCGACCTGATGACGGTGAGGATGTTGGCCGAGAAGGGCAGCGGCCGGCTCCTCGGTGTCCAGATCGTCGGGGGGCCGGGTGCCGCCAAGCGGGTGGACGTCATCGCCGCCAGTCTGGCCGCCCGCTTCAGCGTCGAGGACCTGATGATGCTGGACCTGGGCTACGCCCCCCCGTTCTCCTCGACGTGGGACCCTGTCCAGGTGGCCGCCCGGGCCCTCGTCGCCGAGCTGTAACCCGGGGCGATCACCCCGCCTCGCGGGTAGCCTCGTGGGCGATGGCCGGACCGGATGTGACCGAAGCGGATCTCACCAGATGGAGCGAAGCCCTGGCGGGGATCGCCCGGACCGGCCTGGGCTTCACCCAGAGCCTCTACGAGCGGGAGCGCTTCGAGGAGGTCCTCAAGGTGGCCGCTGACATCGGGACCCGGGCCGTTCACCGCGACGGGGTATCGGTCGAGGATCTGACCGCGGGCTGGCTCGACAGCGTCGGCCACGGAGTCGCCGGCTACGTGACGCCCAAGGTGGCGGTCGGCGCCGTGGTCGGCAATGACGCCGGTGAGCTGCTCCTCATCCAGCGGGGCGACTCCGGCGTGTGGCTGTACCCGACCGGATGGGCCGACATCGGTTACTCCCCGGCCGAGGTGGTGGCCAAGGAGGTCGAGGAGGAGACCGGCATCGAGGTCGAGCCGATCCGCATCATCGCCGTCATCGACAGCCTGCGCCTGGGGGCCCGGGGCCTCCCGTTCTACTCGTTGGTCTTCGGTTGCCAGGCCGTCGGCGGATCCCTCAACCGCCACCCCCTCGAGACCCAGGACGTCGGCTGGTTCGGTCCCGACCACCTGCCCGAACCTCTGGCCGGCGGTGGTCGGTGGCAGGACATGGCCTTCGCCTTCATCCGGGGCGAGACCGTGGAGGCGGCCTTCGACCGTCCCCGGGCCGACGTGTGGGAGCAGGCCAGGCGGAGCTGAGTCCCGGCTGCGTGAGCTCTGCCGCCGTGCTGATCGCACCTGAGGACCTTGCTGCGCTCGAGGAGACCCGTAGACCCCGGATCGTCTACCGCGTTGACGACGAACCCGTGCGTATCGACGTCGCTCACATCGACCATCGGGGTGACGTTTGTCGCTGACCGACATGGCCAGCTCGCCGTGGCGGTTCTGTGTTGCAGGCGTGGTCGTCGCTACCCGATCATGGAGCCATGTTTCCCCCGGAGAGCGATGGTCCCGACGGACTGCTCGGCGCCCGATCTCTCCTCAGGCGGCTCTACCGGTCACCCACGTTGGGCACGGTCGAGGCCACCGTCGACGAAGAGGCGGTCCGGTCCGGGCTCGACGCTCTTGGCGACGCCGGGCCTGTTGCCACCGCCCTCGACCGTGGTGTCGAGGACCGGCTGGGTTCCTTCGGGGCGTTGAGCGAGCTCACCTCCCAGCTGGCTCTGTCCTATCTGGAGCGGATCCGCCATCCCATCGGGTCGCTGACCTTCGAGACCGGTGTGGCTCTCACCACGCGTGGCTACCTGGCACACATGATGATCGAAGACGACCCGGTCCGCTTCGGCGCCGGTGTCGAGGTCTCGATCATCGGCACCCTTCCCGATCTGCGCAAGGGCCGTCCTCCACAGGACCTCCTCAACAGGGTGGTGAAGGCCACCAGGCGGGGCTTCGAGCAGATCCGAGCGGTACCCGCCGACGTCTGGACGGGCTACGTGCTGGCCGTGGTCGGCCACACCCATGCCGATGTCGGCGACGCCCCGCTTCTCGACTCGGCGGTGGTGGACAGCCTGCTTCGCTTCGGTTGGGTCCTCCGCCAGGTCGACCTGCGCTACGACCTGGCACCTGGCTGAGCCGGCGTTTCGCCGGCCGAGCGAGGACTGGTGGAGGTGCGGAGGAGCGGTTCGGCAAGGTCGGGATGTGACCTTCACCTCCACCGGCACCGACCCCACCAGCCTGCTTCGCCGTCACACGCTGCGCCTGACCGAGGCGCTGCAACAGGTCGAGCGCCACCCGACGGTCGGCCCGGCCCCGACCGCCGTGGCCGCGTGTGTCCGGTCAGGCGGCGGGATCACCGAGGAGTTGCTGGGTGCGCTCGTCGCCCACAACCAGGCGTTGGACACCATGGAGTCGGTCGTCGACCCGATCCGGGGTCGGACCGCGGACCCCGGCGACGCGGTGACCGAAGCCATGGAGAGCGCCTACCAGGCGTCGGATGTGGCCCACGACGCCGTCCGCCAGGCGTTGCGGTGGTTGCAGGACGCGGTCCGCTTCCAGCGGGATGCCGTACGGGTCGCTCATCTGGCGGCCATGATCGCCGCCGGCACGGCACCGACCGTAGCTTCGAGGGGATGCGCCCGCTGACGGCGTTCGCGGTGCGTTCGTTGGGTTGGTGCGTCGTGCGTCGTTCGTCGGACCCATCGGGGTGCCGCCGAGCTCTAGCGGAGCCGCACGGCGAGGGATCAGCCTCAGGCGGTCAGACCTTGCCCCGCTGGCCGGTAGCGATGTCCTCGGCCACCTTGTTGCCGCCCATGTGCCGGGTCACCCAGGCCGCCAGGCCGGGGGCGACGCTACCGACCAGTGCCCCGGCGTGGAGCTCACCGGGGGCGACGACCAGCTCCGCTTTGTCCTTGACGATGGACCTGCACACGGCGTCGGCCACCTGATCCGGGGTGCCGGTGCGCATCCCGCGGGGCAGGCGGGCGCCGCTGTCGGCGAACATGCCGGCGTCGCGGATGAACCCGGGAAGGATGACCGACGCTCCAACCCCGGTGCCGTGAAGATCCTGGCGAAGACCGTGGGAGAAGCCTCGAAGACCGAACTTGGTAGCACTGTAGATCGATGTTCCCGCCGTGGCCGCCACCCCCGACAACGAGCTTATGAAGCAGAAGTGGCCCTGGCCGCGGGCCACCATATCGGGGGCGAAGACCCGGGCCAGGGCTATCGGGGCCCGCAGATTGACCTCCAGGCAGCGGTCGATGCGCTCCAGGTCGAAGTCGAGCAGCGGGCCCGAAGCCGGCAGGGCGGCGTTGGCCACCACGATGTCGATCCGGCCGGCGGCGGCCACCAGCTCGCCGAGCCCCGAGCGCGACCCTAGGTCGGCGGCCACGACCTGCCCACCGATCTCGTCGGCCAGGGACTCGAGCACCTCGGCGCGCCGCCCGGAGAGCACCAGCTCGGCGCCCGAGTCGGCGAGGGTCTCGGCGATAGCGCGACCGAGGCCACCCGTCGCCCCGGTGAGCAGCACCCGTGAACCGGTCAGTTTCATCGCCGCATCCTACGGGGAGCGGGGCGACCCACCTGGCGCCAGAAGCTCGGAGACGAAGAGCTCGTCGCCCCTCACCTCATCGACAGCGAGGTGACACGCTCTCAGGCTTCTCGTCCCTTCACGGGGTTCTGACGGGGGAGCACGTTGGCATTGGAGGGCTTCATGGGTCTCGCTCTGAGCAGGCCCCCTGCCGACTGGCTTCGATCGAGGCCCTACTCACGACGGACGTATGCTCGCCCAGTGCCTGACGGGGGCACCATGGCGGACCGGTCGTCAGCCGTCACGCCGGTTCTACGACCTGTCCGGCGGCGGGTTGAGGCGTTACGTTGGCCGCAGCGAGAGAACCATGAGCACCTCGTCGCGATCATCGCCTTGGCGAAGGCGGAGCGCTCCGGGCCAGCGCCCGATCTCGTGCCAGCCTCCCCCAGTGTGCGGTCAGCTTGCTGTCATTGCCGGCGAGCAGCAGCCAGCCCGCCTACTTCCCGTCGACGGTGGCGACGAGCAGCCGATTCAGCGGCGAGTCGAGCGACTCCACCAAGGCTTCGACGGCGGCCGCCACATGCACCTCCTCGACGGGCAGAAAGGGAAAGCCCACCGCACCGCCGGCGTTGGAGACATCTCGCCAGCACGTCACCAGCTGCGCACGCAGGCCCGGCTCGACCAGCGAGGGGGATGTCAACCATCGGTGCTTCAATCCTGGCGGTTGTCCCGGCACGGTCGAAGTCTCTCATCCGGCGTTGGCGGCGTTGTGTGGGGCCTTGGTGGCGTGTCATGTCGGTTTCGGTAGCGGGCTGATGCCAGCGTCGGTTGAAGCTGAGATTCGCCAGCATGGTTCAGGGTCGTTTCAGGACACCAGGCGCATGCTGGGCTCGTTCCAATCGGAACGACCCCCAACAAAGGAGACACAAGATGCGCTTGACACAGAAGCTCGCCATCGGAGCAACCAGCCTCGGTGGACTGGCAATCGGATCCCTCGGGCTCGGGATCGCCCACGCCCAAACCCCGACCCCGGCGCCCTCGCCGGCGGTTACGGCACCGGCCCCAGCAGTCAACGCCAACAGCAACACTGGTGGCAATGACAACAGCGCCGCTGAGGCCCCCGATGCTCCGGGCATGACCGGAGCCAACGCCGACGCCCCGGGCGGACCCGATGCCCCGGGCGGACCCGACGTCCAGTCCGGTCCTCAAAACGGGCCGGACACCGGCGGTGCCCCCGAGGGCGCCAACTAGTAGGACCGGTTCGGGTGACGCCGGCAGCTGCCGCTGTTGGCGTCACCCTGCCGCATCGTGGTGACGCGGCGGGCGTGCCCGTAGCCTTCTGCGGGAAACATTCAAACCAGCCACTTGGCGTACCAATGTTCGGCGTAAGGGCCGTCATTGAAGGCCGGAACCTCCTCGAACCCGAAGCGCACGTAGAGCCGGCGGGCCTCAACCAGATCATGGCGGGTGTCCAGCTCCAACCTGGTGAACCCACGGTTGGCGGCGGCGGCCTCCACCTCTTCGAGCAATTGTCGTCCGAACCCCCGCCGCCGAGCACTTCGGACGACGAACAGGCGCGTGACATGCCCGGCCC
>JALZAH010000606.1 GCA_030948425.1 Actinomycetota bacterium | reverse complement strand
CTGCCGGCAGGACCCTGTGCTGGTGGCGGACGGTGACGCACGATCACCACCGGGCATGGGGCGTGACTGACACAGTGCTGGGCGACGGATCCGAGGAGCATGCCAGTGAACTCTCCGTGGCCCCGGCTTCCGACCACCAGGAGATCTGCGTCGACGGCCGTCTTGAGCAGCGTGGGCGAAGGCATACCCTCGATGACGACGGCCGACACCCTGACCCGAGGATGCTCCCCGAGCGCTTCTTTGATAGCCCCGCGAAGCGTCTGTTCGACCGCCGGGGCAAGGTCGTAGCCGGTCAGCTGGGGTACGGCCATGCCGTAGGCGGCGCTCGGGAGATGCCAGGTGCTGACCGCTTGGACCGAGGCGCCGGTCATCTCCGCTTGGCGGGCCGCCCAACGCAGCGCTTCCTTGGACGCCTCAGAGCCGTCGACTCCCACCACGATCCGGCTCTCAGCTTGTTGATCTCTGCCGTCTGTCACGGGGCCACTCTCGGGTTTCGTCGTTGTCGTGCGTCTTCTTCCCTCCTCGGACAAACGTCGAAGGGGAGTGGACGGGATGAACGAGCGTAGTCATCCCGTAACGAACCGGGCAGGGGTCAAAGACCCTCTCGAAGGGGACCTTCGGCCCTGGCATCGATGCCCGGCAACCCACGAGGTGATGATGCGACTTCGCACTTCACATGAGGAACGGACTTCCATGATCGACCAACGTGGCTAGCCGGACCTGTCCGTGGGCCAGATCTACCTTATGGACAACCCTCGCCTCTCTGGAACCTTGTGGCTACGACCCGCGCCTGGTCACCGTCGAGATCGGCACCAATCCGGCCGAGGCTCACCAGGCTCTTGCCGCCACCATCGATGCTTGCCTCGATGACATCGCCGCCATCCAGCACCGGGCCCGAGATGCAGGCGAACAGCGTCTGCCCCGCTGGCCGATGATCGTGCTCCGCTCCCCCAAAGGCTGGACCGGGCCTTCGATGGTGGACGGGTCCAGGTGGAAGGAACCTTCCGGGCCCATCAGGTACCGATCTCTGATGCTCGCAACAACAACGAAGCGCTGGAAGCGTGGATGGCTCGTACCGTCCTGATGAGCTCTTCGACGAGTCCGGGGCGCCGGTTCCCGAGCTGTTGGCGCTCCCCCCGAGCGGCGATCGGCGCATGAGTGCCAACCCGGTGGCAAACGGCGGCTTGGTTATCCGGGACCTCGACCTGCCGAACTTCCGGGACTACGCCGTTGACGTTCCGCGACCGGGCGCCGGTTCTCATGAGGCGACCCGGGTGCTGGGTTCGTGGGTGCGCGATGTGATCGCCGCCAACCGCGGCAACTTCTTGCTGTTTGGCCGCGACGAGGTGGCCTCGATCGCGTCGCTCAACTACCTACTCACGTCCCATGTGTGGCGCCAGGACCACAACGGCACCACCACCAGGGCCCCGGGTTTCTCGACGTGGTTATGAACAAAAAATCCGACATCGTCCGGTCTACCTGCCGCCCGATGCCAACTGCCTGCTCTCGGTGGCGACCACTGCGTGCGCAGTCGCAATTGCGTCAACGTCGTCGTCGCCGGCAAACAACCCGAGCTCGACCGTCCTCGTCGTCCGCTTCGTCAACGTCGTCGACCTCATGCGCCTCCTGCCCGAGGCCGAACACCCCCACGGCCTCACCGACGCCGAGTTCGATGCCATCTTCACCGCCGACCGGCCGGTGATCTTCGCCTTCCACGGCTACCCATGGTTGATCCACCGTCTCACCCATCGGCGCCGCAACCACGACAACATCCATGTCCGTGGCTACAAGGAGAACGGGACCACCACCACTCCGTTCGACATGGTCATGCTCAACGACCTGGACCGCTACCACCTCGTCATCGATGTCATCGACCGGACCCCGGACCTCGGCCCTCGAGCCGGCACCCTGGTGGGGGTTAGGAAGGCGAAGCCGGTCAACATCCGCCGGCAGGGTAGGGCACGATGACGTTCGTGCCCGTGAGAGTCTTTCTGCTCGATGACCATGAACTTGTCCGCCGGGGCATCCGCGACTTGCTCGGCAACGAGAACGATCTCGAGGTGGTGGGTGAGGCCGCCACCGCAGCCGAGGCCCTGGTGCGCATCCCGCTGACGCGTCCCGACGTCGCCCTCCTGGACGTACGCCTTGGCGCCGAGCCCGAAGCCTCGAGCGGCATAGAGGTGTGCCGGGACATCCGTGCTGCCCATCCCGAGGTGGCGTGCGTGATGCTCACCAGCTTCACCGACGACGAGGCTCTCTTTGCTTCGATCATGGCCGGCGCCTCCGGCTACCTGCTCAAGGTCGTGCGCGGCAACGACCTGGTCGGAGCGCTTCGCCGAGTGGCTGCCGGCGACAGTCTCCTCGACCCGGCCGTCACCGCCCGGGTCCTCGACCGGCTCCGCAACCCGATCGTCGTTCAGGATCCCCTCGCCGACCTCAGCGCTCAGGAGCGGTGCATCCTGGACCTCATCAGCGACGGCAAGACGAACCGTCAGATCGGCGAGGAGATGTACTTGGCGGAGAAGACCGTCAAGAACTACGTCTCTCGCCTCCTCACCAAGCTTGGCATGGCCCGGCGCAGCGAGGCTGCGGCCTACGCCGCCCGCCTCGGCGAGCGCCAGCGTCCCCAGCAACAGGAATGATGACCGAGGACATGAGCCTGGCCGCCGTGCAGCGACCCCGATTCCACTGAGCAGGCACCGTCACCGGTCTCAGCGGGCCCGCCGCCTCATTTCGGCCCGGACCGCGTCGGGACCAGGATCGACGACCGCCGCTGGCTCCTTGTCGTCGTGAAGGAAGGCTTGGTGGATCTCGATCGCCAGCACCGCGATCTGCGTGGTGTTCGTCGCCGAGGTGCCCTCTGGCAACAGGTCGGCGTGCTCGACGAGGCAATTGGCGGCAGCGCGGACTGCGTCATACCGGGTGCGGTCGACCTGGGTCGAGAAGTGCAACTGCCAACGCCGTACCCGTTGAGCGATCGCCATCTGGCCACCGTCGATGGCCAGCCCGGCAACAGCAAGGACACGGCCGCCAGATCGCTCCCTTCCCTCACGTTGGCGGCCACCTTGGGGGTGGCCTCGTCAGGTGGGCCATGATGGCAGCTTCGTGCCACTGGACCGCTACGTACCGGCCAGCTCGGCGACGACGGCGGCGACCCCGTCGATGGCCGCTTCTCCCTGCACGACGAAATAGCTTGTTCCCCACCGCTGACGAGCGGCCCGAAGCTGATCGGCGACCTGGGCGGGCTCACCTACCCAGGCGTAGGGGGAGGCATCGAGGTCCTCGGGGGAGACGGAGAGGACTTCGGCCATCTGCTGGCGATCGGCGCCGGCTTGGGGGCCCACGGAGGTGGCGAAGACCAAGATGTTCAGCTCCAGGTCTTCGAAGCGCGCTCCGGCCCCATCTCGAACGTGTTGGATCTTCCGGTCCAGCGCCGCTGGGAGGAGCTCTTGGGCGGACGATGCGTCGATGTAACCCTTGGGAATCGCCGGGTTGATGCCGACGATGTCAGCTTGGCGAGCGGCCATGGTCAGGACCTTCGGGCCGCCACCGCCGATGAGGAGCGGCGGGTGCGGCTGCTGGGCCGGCTTGGGGAGACCGTCGAGGTTCGATATCCGATAATGATCGCCATCGAAGGAGAACGGTCCCGGGGCCCACAGCCCCTTGAAGATGGTCACCGCTTCCGCCAGCCTGGCGATGCGTACCCCATCCCTGTCCTTGACCAAGCCGGACTGCTCGTAGTCGGTGTTCATCCAACCGGCCCCGATACCGAACTCGAGTCGTCCGCCCGACAGCACGTCGATGGTGGCCGCCTCCTTGGCCAGCACGACGGGATGCTTGTAGTCGTTGTCCCACACCAAAGCACCGACCCTCAGCGTCGTTGTGGCGTCGGCGGCGGCCATGAGGCCAGGCACCGTCGCCAGTTGATCACCGAAGTGGTCTGGCAGGAACAGGCTGGAGAAACCCAGGTCTTCGGCCTTGCCGGCCAGCGCCGCCCATGCCTTGCCGTCGCTGGCACTGGTGACCTGGACACCGAAGCGGAAGGGGTGGGGATGGGACACGGGAGTCAGACTAGGTCGGCCCCCGATGGCGGTCGGCCCCCGCCCGCCGTTCTCCAACTGCAGGTTCCCCCTGAGCCCGGCACGCTCCGGTCACTGGTCTTCCTCGCCCTCCCACGCCTCGTTGCGCGCCGCCACACCCTCCCGCCAGTGCTCAGCATCAGTCCTTGTCGGGTAGGGGCCCATGCGATCCATCTGGTCGCACTCGGTGCGGGATTCGACCTTTTGGTGTTTGAAGCAGTAATACCAGTCGCCGTGGGCGTCGCCGTGGGGTCGGGGAGTGTCAGTCATGGCCGCCAAGGCTACGACTGCTGCAGCTGAGCGGGGCGGGTCAGGGTCGACAGTCTCCGGTGCTGTCGGCCGTCGGCGTCGAAGTTGGCCGGGTCGAGCCACTGCCCGAAGCCATCGCGGATGTGCGGCCATTCGCGGTCGACGATCGAGAACCACGCCGTGTCACGGCTGCGGTCCTTGACCACCATGGCCTGGCGGAAGATGCCCTCGAAGCTGAACCCGAGTCGGTCGGCAGCCCGACGCGACGGGCCGTTCAGGGCGTCGCACTTCCACTCGTAGCGGCGGTACCCCAGGTCGTCGAACACGTGGGCCATCATCAATGCCATGGCTTCGGTGGCCATCGTCGTCTCCTGCAGGGCGGGGCTGAAGGCCAGGTGGCCGACCTCGATCGACCCTGCATCCGGGGTCACCCTCAGGTAGGCGGCCACCCCCACCGGCCGACCATGTTCCCGATCGATGATGGCAAAGGGTACGAGGGTGTCGTCGGCCGCAAATCCTTCCAGCCAGTCGTGGTACGCCTCTGCGTCGGCGAACGGGCCGTGCGGCAGGTAGGTCCACATCCGGCCGTCGTCGGCCGAGTTGGCGGTGTGCAGGTCCTGACCGTGGCGAGCGGGATCGAGCGACTCGAGGGCGCAGAGCCGTCCGATCATCGGCTGGCGCCGGGGCCAGGGCGGCGGCGACCAGTCGACGACGACCGGCCCGACGGGCTGAGCGAAGGCGTTCGTGTCATCGCTCATGGGCGACGAGGGTGCTTCGTCGGGCCATCGTTTGCCATCGAACCGGGGTCTCCGCACGTCACGTCGTCGGATCGCTGACGTGGACCAGGCGCTTGCCGACGTTGTTGCCGGCCAGCAGTCCAACCAGGGCCTCGGGCGCCCGTTCCAGGCCGTCGAGGACGTCCTCGGTGGCGATCAACGAACCGTCGTCCAACCAGGTCTCCAGGGCGGCAGACGCCTCGGGGAAGCGGTCAGCGTAGTCGGTGACGATGAACCCGCGCATGACCAGCCGCTTGGTCACCAGCAGGCCGGGCACACCTTGGGGACCGGGCGCCGGCGAGGCGGTGTCGTACTGGGAGACTGCGCCGCAGCAGGCGCTGCGGCCATGCAGGTTCATGCGGGTCAGCACAGCCTCGAGCGTGGAGCCACCCACATTGTCGAAGTAGACGTCGACGCCGTCGGGACAGGCGGCCTTGAGCTGAGTGCGAAACTCCGGGTCTCGGTAGCTCACGGCGGCGCCCAAGCCGAGCTCGTCGGTGAGCATCGGGCCTTCTCTGGCGAGCCACAGATGCCGACGGTCCGACAGCCTTGGCGTTTGGCGATCTGACCAACCACGCTCCCGGTGGCGCCGGCGGCGGCGGAGACCACCACCGTCTCGCCTGACCGGGCGCCGCCAACGTCGAGGAGGCCGAAGTAGGCGGTGAGGCCGGTGATCCCGAGCACGCTGAGGTACCGGGAAAGGGGCGGACGGTTGTTCAGGGGCAGGAGTCCTCGGGCGGCCACCACGACATAGTCCTGCCAGCCCACCTCGCCGGTCACGAGCTGGCCGGGGAAGAACGATGGTGACTCGGATGACAACACCTCGGCGACGCCGTAACCGGCCATGATGTCGTCGGGTTCCATGGCCGCCCGGTAGGTGGCGCCCTGCATCCAGGCTCGACCGGCGGCGTCGATCGACAACCACAGGACCCGGCACAGCACCCGATCCTCTGGCGCCCGGTCGTCGATGTTGACGGAGCGAAGCTCGAAGTCGTCCATCGCAAGCTGGCCCTCGGGGAGCCGGGCCAGGACCCACTGACGCTTGGTGATCACGCGGAGAGGCGTCCGCCGGCTGCCTGCATGGTGGCCACAAACTCCTCGCTGCCTACCGCCGCAGCCGTGGTGGTGGCCACGAAGTCGGCCAGCAGCGAGGCAAACACACCTGGCTCCTCCACATGGGGGAAGTGTCCGGCACCCTCGATGATCTCCAGGCGGCTATGGGGAATGGCCTCGTGGGCGGCACGAGCGTGGTCGACGGGGATGATGCCGTCGCGGTCACCCCACATGATCATGGTCGGGACGCGCTCGAGAAGGTAGAGACGATCGTTGGCGCTCACCGACTGGCCGCTGGGGGCGATGACGTGGCGAAGAGTGCGGACGAACGCCTGGCGGTTGGGCGCCTCGACCAGCGAGGCGTAGGAGCGCCACGACTCACTGACTCGCGCCGAGCGCAGGCCTTTGCCTGAGGCCAGGCGGCCCACGGCGTCCCCCCACTCGCGTACGAACCGGGGAAAGAACAGGGGGGCCAGAACGTCGGCGCCCGGAAGGCTCATCAACCGCAGCAGCCAGCTCACCTCGCTCCCCAGCCCTCCGCTGTCGACCAGAACCATTCGTTCGCAGCACTCCGGGTGCTGGTAGGCCAGCTGCATGGCGATCCCCCCGCCGAGGGAGTGACCGACAAGAGTGGCCCGGTTGATGTCGAGGACGGCCAGGAGGTCCCGTAGCCCGCTGGCGTAAGCGCCCAACGAGTAGTCCCCGAGCGGTTTCGCCGACTGGCCGTGGCCGAGCATGTCGGGGGCGATGATGGTGAAGTCCCGGGCCAGCAGCGGCATGCTCGCCTCCCAGGTAGCCGAGCTTCCGGCGATCCCGTGGATCATCAGAAGCACCGGGCCGTTCCCGTCGCCGGCGCGGCGGTAGCTCAGATCGTGGCCGTGGATGCGGACCCGCTCGACGCTGGAGGTTGGCATGCGCACCATTGTCGCAGTCCTGGGCGCAGAGCGGTCGCCGATAGCTTGTGACCTGTGTCCGACGCCCCCGTGAGGATGCCAGCCATCGACGTGTGGACCGTCATGGTTCCCACCGCCAGCCCGGATGCAGGGGATCGGGGCTGCGGGCTCGAGCTCCTCGACGATGACGAGCGGGCCCGGGCCGGCGAGTTCACCTCCGCCGGCGCCCGGCGGACCTACGTGGCCAGCCATGCCTTCGTCCGCAGGGTCCTCGGTCGTCATCTGGACCTCGATCCCGCTGCCCTCCGTTACGACCGCAACTGCGAGCACTGCGGTCATCCGAGCCATGGTCGCCCGCGTCTGATCGGCGGGGGGGTGTGCTTCAACCTGAGCCACAGCGGCCTCCACGTGCTCGTGGCTGTGGCCGAAGGGCCGGTGGGGGCCGACATCGAAAGTGCGGCGCGCCGGCCGGTTTCCGATGGTGTGATCCGCCGCTGCTGCAGTGACACCGAGCGGGCCTGGTTGGCGACGTTGCCCGCCAGAGAGCGACCGGGGGCATTCCTCGGTCTGTGGACCAAGAAGGAGGCGGTGGCCAAGGCTGTCGGCCTGGGCCTGGTCCTGTCGTTCTCCACCTTGGAGGTGTCCGGGCCTGACCCGATCGTCGCTGGCGACGAAGGCCCCCTGCTGGCAGCCCACGATGTCGAGGTCACCGGGGCGGTGGCGGCTGTCGCCGCCTCGCCGGGCACCGTCGTGCGCCACCACCCCGACTGCCGTCCCTAGCGTCAGAAGCCCTGGGAGCCTCAGAAGCCTGTGGCCGTGACCAGCCCGTCGCTTGCGGCCTGCTGGCGCCAGGCTTGCAGGGTGGGGCTCAGCGGGTGACGCCCAGGTCCATCGCTGGGAACGGCGATGACCAGGCGGCACAGCCGTCCCGCTAGGCGGGCATGTTGGGTGACAACCGCTCGCCAACCGGCCGGGGCGAGCTCGGTGTCCAGGCCGATGTCGGCGTCGACGATGACCGCCAGCGTGCCCGTGGGTCCGAGCACCCGACGAGCCTCGCTCCACGCCGACGTCAGGGTCGCGACCACTCCTCCGGCGGCGGGTACGGACCGATTCCACGGCGGGTTGGTGACCCAGGCGCCACCCGGGGCGGGACGCCACGGAACCCGGGCGGCGTCGGCCCTGACCCAGGGCAGAGCGAGGCCGGCTCGCTGGGCGTTGGCCCGGGCGTTGGCCACCCGTGGGCTGTCGAGGTCCGAACCTGCCGCCCAGATGGGGCCACCGGCCAGCACCGCCTCGATGGGGATCGTCCCGTCGCCACAGAACGGATCGACGACGGAACCGAGGCAGCCGGCCAGGCGGAGCAGGGCGGCCGCCACCGGCGGATGCAAGGTGGCTGGCGCAGTGTTGCGCTTCCACGGTCGGCGGTGCAAGGGGCCGGAGCTGACGCGCACCATGACCTCGGCGCGCTCGCCGGCCACCGCAACCCGGACGCTGAGGTCACCGGGCGGTGGCGGGCCGGCCCGCCGTGACCCGTAGTGGCCGCCGATCGTCGGGCTCAGGGCATCACCGAGGGCATCCTCGAGGTCGTAGCGGTTGAACCGGCGGTCACCGTCGATGCTGGCCACCACGTCGAAACCCGGGCGGCGGGCAACGGGGCGCAACGTCCGGACACTGGCGAGAGCGCTCGCCAGATCGAGGCGGGCGGCGGCCGCCGCCACCAGGGCGGAAGTCCGCCGGTCCCGGCCCACGCCGCGCAACGTTCCGACCCGGACGAACACGTCGTCGACGGTCCGCAGGGCGGTGACAGCCGCTCCGAGCTCCGCCACGGTGAAACGGACCTCCCGAGGTCCGAGCACCACGTGGCTGGCAGTCAAGCAGAGGTCGATCTCATCGGCCGCCACCCACTCCAGGCCACGGACCACCCGGGCGGTAAGGCCGACGGTCATGGCGTCTCACCGGACACGGTGGCCAGCTGGTTGCGTTGGTGGCCAGAAGGTCGGTCATGGCACGCTTCGTGGCTGTGAGCCAGCCCGAGCCCGTCCCCGTCGTCGTTGGCGCCGGCTACGTCACCCGACACCCGGTGGACCTCGATACCACCACCGAACCGGCCGACCTGATCGCCGCCGCCATCGGTGAGGCAGCCACCGATGCCCACCTCGGAGCGGCGGGATTGGCGGGGATCGATTCGCTCGACGTCCTCAACCTGCTCAGCTGGAAGTACGCCGATCCTTGCGGAGCGGTGGCCGGGCGGATCGGGGCGCGGCCGTCCCGGGCGATGTTCAGCGAGCTTGGCGGCGAGCAACCCACCGCCCTGATCGACGCCGCCGCCCGGCGCGTCCAGCAGGGCCACTCCTCTGTCGCGGTGATCGCCGGTGGTGAGACGCTGGCATCCAGGCGGCTGTGGGGAAGGGCCGGCCAGGAGCCACCCTGGTCGCCCAGAGGTGAGCCACCGGTCGCCCTCGACGCCTTCTACGGCGTCCGTCACGGCCTGGCCGAGTCGGGTCTCGGGGACCCGACGCAGATCTATCCGCTGATGGAGAACGCCCACCGGGCGGCGTCCGGGCTGTCCCTGGAGCAGAATCAGGCGGCCAGCGGGCGGATCTGGGCTGGTCTCTCCGAGGTGGCGTCCCGTACGCCCGGGGCTTGGGTCCCCGACGCAGTGAGCGCCGAGGAGATCGTCAACCCGAGCGCCGCCAACCGACCCATCGCCCACCCGTACCTGAAGCTCATGTGTGCTCAGCCGATGGTCGATCAGGCCGCCGCCGTCGTCGTCACCTCGACCGATCAGGCTCGTCGTCTGGGCATCCCCGAGGACCGGTGGGTCTACCCCTGGGCCGGTGCCGGAGCGCACGACAGCGTGGAGGTGCTGGACCGGGCCACCTACGCAACGTCGGAGCCGTTGCGGCGAAGCATCCTCGATGCCCTGGCGATAGCCGGTCTGAGTCCCGCCGAGGTCGACGCCCTGGAGCTCTACAGCTGCTTTCCGATCGTCCCCAAGCTGGCCCTCGAGGCGCTCGGCCTCGGCGACGCGACACCGTGCACGGTGGCCGGCGGACTGACGTTCTACGGCGGCCCGCTGAACGCCTACATGCTGTGCGCCGCCGTCCACATGGTCCACGCGTTGCGTCGCCGGGCCGGCACCGGCCTCCTCTACGGGAACGGGGGATACCTGACCAAGCACCACACCCTGATCGTCGGCACCGATCCGCCACCGGGCGGCCGACACCGCGGCGATGAGCCTACCGAGCGCCAAGCGGCGCTCGACTGCCGCCCGGCACCGCAGGTGGTGTCCCGCCCGGCCGGCCCGGCCACCGTCGAGACCTACACGGTCCTCTACGATCGCGCCGGTGTCCCCGAGCGCGGTGTGGTCATCGGTCGCCTCGACGAGGGCGGTCGCTTCGCAGCTCGAGTGGCGCCGAATCCCGATGAGCTCGCCGTGCTGGTTGACGGGATCGATCAGCCCATCGGGCGAGGCGGGACGGTGGTGGCGGGCGACCACGGGGGGTCGGTGTTCACCTTGGCCTGACCAGGTTCGCCGGCGCTGGTCAATGGCGGCGAGCGGTGAGCGCCGCTTTGATCATAGGCAGCTGCATCGGTACCCGGGCCCACAGGGCGATCTGACGGGCCCAGGGCTTCTTGGCCCGGCTGTCGTCGACCGCCATCTGCACGTTGGCGGGCCACACCGCCAGCAACAAGGTGGCGCTGAGCGGACCGGCCCACCGCGCCTCGGTGACCAGACCGGCGGCGCAGGCCAGTTCGGCGAACCCGCTGGCGTAGACGACGGCCCGGGGTCTGGGCACCCAGCGAGGGACGATGGCCTCGAACAGCCCGGGACATACGAAGTGGCCGACGCCCGCCACCGCGAACACGGCGGCCATGCCCTTGATGGTGCGGGAGGGACCGCCCGGCGAGGCGGGGTCGGCCGGCAGAGAGCTCATGGCCGGATGCTATCGATCTGCGGTCCCGACATTCGGCGGTAGCGTGGCCGGCTATGTCGCCGTCGCTGAGGCACCGGGCGTTCAGCGTGGGCTTCGACGCCGGCGCCAAGTTGCTCCACGTCAGCGAACGTGTCCTGCTCCGGTCTTCGACGTTGCGTCGCTTCGCCAGCGAGCGGGTCAAGAGGTGACCAAGCCGCAGGGCGACCTGTTCGCCAAGCTGGACGATCCCCGGCTCGAGCAGTACCACCTGGCCGAGTCGCTCGGTCTCATGCCCTTCTATCGTCAGATTGAGGGGGAGATCGGTACGACCGTTCGCTTCGACGGGCGGGACATGGTCATGCTCGGCTCCAACAACTACCTCGGTCTGACCACCGATCCCCGGGTCAAGGCCGCCGCCGCAGAAGCGGTGGACCGTTACGGCACCGGCATGACCGGCAGCCGCCTGCTCAACGGAACGCTCACCCTTCACGTCGAGCTCGAGGAGTTCCTGGCTGACTGGGTGGGCACCGAGGCGGCGCTGGTGTTCACCACCGGCTACACCGCCAACCTCAGCCTGGTGACCGCCCTGGTGGGTCCCGACGATGCTGTGTTCCTCGATTCGGCGGCGCATGCCAGTCTGGTCGACGGGGCTCGTATGGCCGACGGTGCGTTGCGGGCATTCCGCCACAACCGTCCCAACAGCCTGCGCCGCGGGCTGAGGAGCTGGCGTGAGCAGCCCGACGCCGGCGGCCTGCTGGTGGCGGTGGACGGCATCTACTCCATGGAGGGCGACTGGGCGCCCCTGGCGGCGATCACCGACGTGTGCCGGGAATACGGGGCCCGCCTGCTCGTCGATGAGGCGCATGCCCTCGGGGTGATCGGTCCGGGGGGATCGGGGACGGCGCGCGCCACCGGAATCGTTCCCGACCTCATCATGAGCACCTTCTCCAAATCGTTGGCCAGCTGCGGAGGTTTCGTAGCCGGGAGTCGAGCCCTCATCGACTACCTGCGCATTGCCAGCCGACCGTTGCTGTTCACCGCCGCTGGCACCCCGGCAGCCATGGCCGCGGCCCGGTGTGCGGCAGGCATCGCCCGCGCCGAGGACTGGCGACGAGAGGCGGTGACAGCCCGGGCCTCGCAGCTTCGCAACGGTCTCCGCCAGCTCGGCTACCACGTCAGCGAGAGCGACGGAAGCGCCATCGTCGCCGTGCACGTGGGGGACATGTGGGAGGCCGGGACTCTTTGGCGCTCGCTGCTCGCCGAAGGCGTGTACACCAACTGCGCCATTCCCCCGGCGGTGCCCAAAGCGGTGCTGCGGACATCGGTCATGGCCACCCACAGCGAGCGCGACATCGACCGGGCCCTGGGTGGGTTCGAGGCGGTTCGCAAACGAACGGTACGTCTACAGTCGGGGGGTGACCGGATGGAACTTCGCTGACGTCTGGGAGGTCGTGGCCGCCGAGCGCGCCGATCTCCCGGCGATCGATCAGGGTGGTGATCACCTGACCTGGACGGCGTTCGACCGTCGGGCCGACGCCCTGGCCGCCACGATGATCGGTCTGGGTCTGGGGCCACAGGCCCGGGTGGCGCAGTACCTCTACAACGGCTCCGCCTATCTGGAATCGGTCTTTGCGTCATTCAAGGCCGGCCTGGTCCCTGTCAACACCAACTATCGCTACGCCGCCGAAGAGCTGGTGTACCTCTGGGACGACGCTGACGTCGAGGTGGTCATCTTCGACCCTGCGTTCGAGTCGCACGTCGAGGCGGTGCGTCACCGCCTCCCAGGGGTGCGGACGTGGCTTCGGGTGGGGGGCGCGGGTCCCCTTCCGTACTGGGCGATGGCATACGAGGACGCCGTGGCCACGCCCGTGACTGCTTCGGTCCGAGCACCGTGGGGGCGCAGTGGTGACGACATGCTGTTCATCTACACGGGGGGGACCACCGGCCTGCCCAAGGGCGTGATGTGGCGCCAGGACGACCTGTGGGCCATCCTCAACCGCAGCGGCGAGGTGCGCCACCCCGAAGGGGGCAACCTCGGTGACGTCGGCTTGGTCCTCCGCCAGCCGTCCCGTCATCCCCGGCCCCGGCTGTTACCGGGCCCACCCCTGATGCACGGCACCGCCTTGTTCACGGTCATGTCGGTGTTCACCAGCGGTGGTTCCGTGGTCCTCACCGAGGGTCGCTCGTTCACCGCTGTTGAGGCCCTCGAGATCGTGGCCCGCGAACGGATCACCCAGATGACCATCGTCGGTGACGCCTTCGCCCGCCCGCTGCTGGCCGAGCTCGACGCCGCTCCGGGCCGCTGGGACCTCTCGTCGCTGTGGCTCATGGTCAGCTCCGGGGTCATGTGGTCTGCCCCCGTCAAGGCCGGTCTGGCTCGCCACATGCCGAAGCTGATGATGGTCGATGCCCTCGGCTCGTCCGAGGCGATCGGTATCGGGCGATCCCGCTCCTCGAGTGCCTCCACGACGGCCACCGCCGGCTTCCAGCTCGGACAGAGCGCCCGTGTCGTCACCGAGGACGGCGGCGATGTGGCGGCCGGGTCCGGCCAGCGGGGCATGCTCGCCGTTCAGGGACGGGGCCCCGTCGGCTACCACAAGGACCCGGTGAAGTCGGCGACCACGTTCCGAGTGATCGACGGGCAACGTTGGACGATCCCGGGGGACTGGGCCACGGTGAACGTCGACGGTTCTCTCACCCTTCTCGGCCGAGGCTCGGTGTGCATCAACACCGGCGGCGAGAAGGTGTTCCCCGAGGAGGTCGAGGAGGTTCTCAAGACCCATCCGTCGGTGGCCGACAGCGTCGTTGTCGGGGTACCCGACGAGCGCTTCGGCGAGGCCGTTGTCGCTGTCGTGGAGGCCACGGTCGGTGTCACCGTCGACGAGGCCGCGCTGATCGGATGGGTCAAAGGCCAATTGGCCGGCTACAAGGCCCCCAAGCGGGTGCTGCAGGTGGCGGGGGTCAACCGTGGGGCCAACGGCAAGGTGGACTATCGGCGGCTTCGCGACCAGGCCATCGACACGCTCAAAGCCGTCTAGCTCGTCGATTCGTCGGTCCTGGGCAGGCGGGACCGTATCCGCACCACCCGTCGAGGCCGCTTGCCCGCCGGGTCTGCCGGCACCTTCGCCTCGTCGCCGTCGATCCGTTCGCCTTCCGCTGCGGCGACGTCTCGAAGAACAGGTTGGTGCCGTAGGAGCGGCTCCTCAGGTGCAGACGACCGGTCAGGCCCTGGCGGGCAAGCAGCCTGAGGGTCTCGCTGAAATCGAGGACGTCAAAGGTTCCCTGGAGAGGCATTGCCCAGACATTGTGCCGGCGCCGAGCCGGGAGTCGGCACAAACATCCACGACCTCAGGTCTCGTGCTGGACGGCCATCACGTACCAACCCTTGGCCACCTGGACCACGACCAGGTCGTAGATCTCACCGTTCGACGACGCCGTGTTGCGATAGGTGCAGGTGGACGGCGAGCCGTTGCTGCAACTCCGGAACTGCAGGTTGTCGCGGGGGTAGGGGAGGGCGAAGAGGGTGGCCACAGCCATCGGTACCGCGACCTGGGCGGCCCTGGCCCGATCCCCCGAGCTCCACGCCGAGGTCAACGCCACGGCGGCGCTCTCCGAGGACGAGGCCGGGGAGCTGGGCACGATCACGCCAGCAACGGCCGTGGTCGTCGTCGATGCGGTGTCCGGCGGGGCCAGGGTGGCGGGGGCTGCGGTGGTGGAGGTGGTGCTCACCGACGAGGAGGTGCACCCGACCACCGCTATGGCGCCGGCAGCACCAGCGAGCGCCCCCACGGTCCTGCGCACAGTGCCCACGGCCTCGCGCATAGGGGACGAGGGCGAGGTTCTACGAGCCACGATGGTGATTCTTGCCGATGGGGCCGGCCGTGCTGCCGTCAGCGGCCGAGCAGCGCCCACTAGCTTCGGGGGAATCGTGGAGCAGGATCGGGGGTCCGAGGAGGAGGAGGAGGAGGGGGCGGGGCTCCCAAAGGGTCGTTACATCGCTCGGCACCGACGGGCTCGGGCCTGGCACCGGTTGCGAGGTGCCTCCGGCGTTGCCACGGGCCCGGTGGACGTCACCAAGGTGAGGACTCCGCATCGAGGCGCAGCCCGAAGGCTGCTCATCGCCGTCAACGTCGCAGTGGCCCTGTCGTTGGTCGTCGGGGTGGTGGGTGTGGTCTACGCCGAGGTCCAGATCCACCGCATCAACAGGGTCAAGGTGCGGGGCATCGTCACGCCCCACCGCGGTGGCCAACAGGCGGTGGCCAACGCCGGGACCCGGGGCCCTCCCATGACGGTCCTGTTGGTGGGCAGCGACACCAGGGCGGCATTGAACCAGCCGGGTGACTCGCGCTTCGGGTCGCCCTCCACCGTCGGCGGCGCTCGATCGGACACCATCATCCTGGCCCGGGTGGTGCCCGCAACCAACCAGCTGGCCCTGCTGTCGATTCCTCGCGACCTCTATGTCGCCATTCCCGGGATGGGTCACCAGAGGATCAACGCGGCGATCAACACGAGCCCCGACCTGTTGATCCAGACGATCCACGATCAGCTGGGCATCGACATCAACCACTACGTCGATGTCGATTTTGACTCGTTCCGCCAGATCGCCGACGCCGTGGGGGGGGTCCCGGTGTACTTTCCGACCCCGGTGCGCGACATCTACTCCGGTCTGCGGATCCCCGCGGCCGGCTGTTACAACCTGAGCGGGGAGCAGGCCCTCGAGTTCGTTCGGTCCCGGGAGTATGAGTACTACGACAAGGGTGCGTACCACCCGGAGGCAGCGAGCGACCTGGCCCGCATCCAGCGCCAACAGATCTTCATCCGCAAGCTCATCAAGAAGGCGGAGGCGACGGGTCTGGGCAATCCTCTGGCCTTGAACGGAATCGTCAGCGGCCTGACCAAGAACCTGACCGTCGACAACACGTTCTCGGTGTCCGACATCGTCAACCTGGGGAGTGACTTCCACTCCGTCGATGCCTCGGCCATTGCCGGCTCCACCCTGGCCACCACCGAGAGCACCCTTTCCGATGGTGCACAGGTGCTGCTGGCTGACCCTGCGTCCGATCAGAGTCAGGTGCGGCAGTTCCTGGCTCTGGGAGCCACACCGCCCTCGTCGGCGACGGACTCCCCAACCATCCCATCCGCCGGATCGTCGCCTGGTACGACAACGACGACCACGGCCATCCCGTCGAGCACGGTTGATGCTTCCACCGTCAATGTCGAGGTCGTCAATGGCTCGGGCGTCGCCGGTCAGGCCGGCCAGGCGTCCACCGCCCTGCGCCAGATCGGCTTCATGGTCACCTCCGTCTCCTCGACGGACAGCCGTACGTCAGGTTCCACCGAGATCTCCTACAGCAGCGGTGGTCTGGCGCTAGCCCAGACGGTTGCCGCCCACATCGATGGGGGAACGACGCTCAGCTCGGATGCCGGACTGCCAGCATCTACCGTCAAGGTGGTGCTTCGAAGCTCGTTCACCGGGGTCACCTCGTCGGCCGGTCCGGCATCGTCCGCCAGCCCGTCGTCGGACTCGTCGACATCGACCACAGTACCGCCCACCACGACCACCACCATCTATCAGTTGCCCGGCACACCGCCCGGTCAGGCCGTGCCGGTCTGCGGCAACTAGGGCACGCCGTCCTGCTTGGCGCCATCTCCCAGGCCCGCCACGACGTCTTCATCGCCGTCGTGGTCATCCACGCCATGGCGTCCATCGTCGCTTTCGGGGCCATGGCCCTGAGCGGTGGGTACGCCTGGACGGCGCAGCACCTGGCCCGACCGGGAGCCGTCGAGGAAGTTCGCCGCTACTTCGCCAAACCGCCCCGGGCCGAGGCTGCCGTGCTCGTCGTCGCTCCCCTGGGTGTGGTGGCCGTTCTTGTCGATCCCCACGGTTCGGACCTGGGTCAGCTCTGGGAGGGCGTCGCCCTGCTCCTGTGGATCCTGGCGTCGTTGTTGTGGGTGGCGGTGGTCCGTCCCGCCGAGGCGGTCATCGCCGCGGCAATGCCAACCACCGACATCGCCGACGGCACGGTCGATCCCCTGGCCACGGCCACCCTGGCAGCGCCGGGGCGGCGGCTGGGCCGGGCCAGCGTGGTCACCAACGTGGTGTTCGTTGCCGCCCTCGCCCTCATGGTGTTCCAACCGGGTTGAATCGTCCGACCATTGTGCATTGGACACTCCATCGTTGTAGGATCTTGCTGGAGTCTTGTGCTCGACGCGGGCCGCAGGCCAGGGGCGAGGCGCCTACCATGCAGGCATGGTTCCCCCGTTGGAGACCCCACGGGCCGGTTCGGACACTCCCAGACTGCGCGGCGTGGCCGCCTGTGAGGCTGTCGAGGACTTCCGGCTGGCCTGCGTGTCGCGTCTGCTCGACGACAGGGAGATCGCTCTGCAAAAGCAGAGTCGGGTGTTCTTCCAGATCTCCGGGGCCGGCCATGAGGCGCTGTTGCTTGGCCTGGCCCGGGAGCTGCGCCCCGGCTACGACTGGTTCTTTCCCTACTACCGGGATCGGGCCCTCATGCTGGGCCTGGGGGTTACCCCGACCGAGATCCTCCTCCAGGCCGTTGGCTCGGCCGACGACCCGGCATCGGGTGGTCGTCAGATGCCCTGCCATTTTGGCCACCAGCGGCTGAACGTGGTCACCCAGTCGAGCCCGACGGGCACCCAGTGCCTTCCTGCGGTGGGTTGCGCGGAGGCCTCTCGTTACATCTCCCGGCGCCAACTGCCTGGTTGTGAGGCTCATGGCGACGAGCTCACCTACGTGTCCCTGGGTGAGGGGGCGACATCGGAGGGGGAGTTCTGGGAGAGTCTCAACACTGCCTGCACCCTCCACCTGCCCATGCTGTTCGTGGTCGCCGACAACGGTTACGCCATCTCGGTGCCCTCCTCCGAACAGTCGCCGGCTCCCATCTCCGAGCTCGTGCGCGGTTTTCGGGGCCTAAGCGTCCATGCCCTCGATGGCGTCGACTACTTCGAGGTTCGGGCCCAAGCCCGCCAGATTGTCCCTCGGGTACGGGCTGGAGTCGGGCCTGCGCTCATCCACGCCACCGTCACCCGGCCCTACTCCCACTCGTCGGCTGACACCCAGAGCAAGTACCGCTCATCGGATGAGCTGAGCGAGGAGGACGCCAGAGACCCCGTCAACCTCATGGAGGCGGCTCTGCTGAATGAGGGTGTCCTTAACGTCGACGGCGTACGTGCGGTGTGGGCGGAGGCCAAGCAGGTGGTGGCCGACGCTGCTCGCCGGGCTCTGGCCGCCCCAAGGCCCGACCCGGCGACGGTGACCGACCATGTCGTCGCCCTGCCCGCCGTCGACGCTGGGGAGGAGGACCTCGACGAGGGCGGGGGCGAAGTCGTGCCCCTCGGCGAGGCCATCCGCCGCACCTTGGCCGAGGCCATGGAAGCCGACGAGCGAATCCGGGTCTTCGGTGAAGACGTGGCCGACGCCAGAGAGTCAGTTCTGAACAAGGTCGAGGGCAAGGGCGGGGTGTTTGGCACGACGTTCGGTCTCCAGCGCCGATTCGGGCTGGCCCGCTGCTTCAACACCCCGTTGGCCGAGGCCAACATCGTGGGTCGCGCCGTCGGCCAGGCCATCCGCGGCCTCCGGCCCGTCCCCGAGGTCCAGTTCTTCGACTACATCTGGCCGGCGATGCAGCAGATCAAGAGCGAGGCGGCCACCATCCGCTGGCGCTCCAACGGGGCCTTCACCTGCCCCATGGTCCTGCGGGCGGCGATCGGCGGCTACCTGACAGGGGGCGCCCTGTGGCACTCCCAGTCCGGTGAGTCGATCTTCGCCCACGTGCCCGGGCTCACCATCGTCATGCCATCACGGGCGGCGGATGCCGTGGGTCTGCTGCGCACCGCCTTGGCCAGCGAGGATCCGATCCTCTTCCTCGAGCACAAGCACCTTCTGCGCCAGTCCTACAC
>JALZAH010000529.1 GCA_030948425.1 Actinomycetota bacterium | reverse complement strand
GGTGTGCCGAGTGGGCGGTGTCGGAGGTGCCGGCCCCGGCCACCACCGGCACGGTGACGGCCTCGACCACCGCCCGCCACAGGTCGACCTTCTCCCCGTCGGTGAGGGTAGGGCTCTCCCCGGTCGTACCGGTGACGATCAGGCCGTCATTGCCATGCGCCACCAGCCAACGGGCCAGCTCCACGGCACCATCGAGGTCGACCGCCCCCTCGGCATCGAAGGGGGTGACCATGGCGCAGGCCACAGTGCCGAATCGGCCGCCCGCCATTCAGCGATGGCCCGAAGCAGAAAGAAGCATGGAAACGATGCTACCCGGGGCGTGCGACCCCGCTCGTCGAGTTCCCCTCGACGACCCGTCGATCGCCTTTCGCCGGTCCCTGGGCGACCTCGCCCTGGGCCAGCTGGAACACCTCGAACTCCTCGCCGGTGTCAGGCATGTGCTCGAAGTCGATGACCCCGAGGTCGGTGAAGCGCTCCCGCAGCCAGGTGTCACCGTTGTCGAGCAACCCCAGCTTCTTGCAGTTGGGGACGATCTTGGCAAACAGCATCCGTTGGAACAGCTGGCGGTCCGGGGCCCGACGGACGAAGTCCATGGCCTCGGCGACCGGCACCCCCATGTGCTCCCAGACCTCCTGCTGCAAGAAGCGGTCCCGCATCCGCACCGCGGCTTCGAAGGCGAACTCCTTGCGCTCCATCAACTCGGCGGTGGACAGTCCAGCGTAGAACTCCTTGAGCGACAGCACCCCGAAGGCCACATGGCGGGCCTCGTCGGACATCACGTAGCGGAGGAGCTGCTTGAGGAGTGGTTCGGTGGTCGTGTCATGGAGGAAGCCGAAAGCGGCGAGGGCGAGCCCCTCGACCATGATCTGCATACCCAGGTAGGTCATGTCCCAGCGGGACTCGCCGATGATGTCGTCGAGGAGCAGACCGAGGTGGGCGTTGATCGGGTAGTGACCCGACAGCTTCTCGTCGAGGTACTTGGAGAACACCTCCACGTGGCGGGCCTCGTCCATCACCTGGGTGGCGGCGTAGTACTTGGCATCGATCCACGGGACGGTCTCGACGATCCGCGACGTGCACAGCAGGGCGCCCTGCTCACCGTGGAGGAACTGCGACAGCATCCAGTTCTGGCTCTCAACGCCGAGGCGAACCCACTCCGCCTGGCTCCAGTGCTCGAAGGGGGTGCCAACCACGTCAACGGCCATTCCCGCCGCCGCCCGGGCGTCGGTGTTGGCGGCCACGATCTTCTCCTGGTCCACGTCGGTGTCCCAGGGCAGGTCCGTCTGGGCGTTCCACTGCGAGGTCTTGGCCTTCTCGTAGAGTCGATCCAACCGGGGTTTGGAACCCTTGTCGTAGTCCCAGGTGAAGAGCGTGTCGTAGCTCGATGCCACCGGGTGCTCGGCGGCGTCGGGGTCGGTGTTCGACACCGAGAGGATGGCCTCGAGGTCGTTCATGTCGGACCGGCCGATCAGATCCTCGTTGGTTGCGGTCATGGCAGACCCCCTAGGTCCCTGGAAGTGGTCACCAGCACCCACTTCGACTTTCCACTGTTATCTTATCGCTGACGGTAACCACGTCAAGGCTTGAGCCAGCGCCGGGCGGGCCGGCCGCGGCGGTAGCATCTCCCCGTTCGCAACGTTGGGAATGGTCGACTGATGGTCTCGCTGCTCGATGCTGATGGCGAGATCCGCCCGTCTGTTCACGACGACGTCCGCCCTTGGTCACTGTCGACACTGGCCGATCGGGTCATGGCATCGGATCCGGGTCTCAACCGCCTGCGCTTCGCAGCCTTACCTCTGCTGTCGATAGCCGCCGCCATGGTCGTGGAGTGGCTGTTCGTCCACGCCACCGGAGCCCTGTGGCTGACCGACCGACGCCATCCGCTCCCGCCGGCGCTGGCCGCCAGGATCCAGCTTCAGCATCACGGGATCGTGGTCATCGCCGTGTTGATGGGCGCCATCATGGCGATGCTCAGCGGTTTTGGGGTATCGGACAAGACGATCAGGGGTCAACTGGTGACCTTGGTCCTCCTGCCGATTCCGGTGGTCCCACCGTCTTCGCCGGTCTGGCTCTCAGCAAGGACCGCATCCCGTCGCTCGTCATGATCACCCTCAGCCTCGGTGTCGGCGTCTATCTCCGCCGCTTCGGGCCGCGAGGTTTCATCTGTGGGGTACTGCTGTTCATGGGGGCGTTCCTCGGCTACTTCATCGGCGGCCAGGTCACCGTCGGACAGGGCGGCTGGCTGGTGTGCTTCCTGCTCCTCGGTCTGGCCAGCTCCGCCGTTGTCCGCTTCACCTTCTTCCGTCCCCACAACCGGGCCGCCCTGGAACGAACCCGCCGGTCGTTCGTGGGGCGCAGCCGTCAGGTCATCGACCTCAGCATCGACGTGTTGGACCGTGGTCCCAACGACGAGCGAGCCGTTCGGCGCCTTCGCCGACGCATGGTCCGCCTCAACGAGACGGCGTTGATGGTCGACGCTCAGCTGGGCGATCCGGGTGCGATGCCCGACGGCAACACGGCCCGCCGGTTCCATGAGCGTCTCTTCGACCTGGAGCTGGGCGTTCAGAACCTGGGCCGGCGGGTGGAGGCCCTGGCCTGTCTGGTTCCTCCACCGCTCATTGCCGAGCCGCTTCGGCGGTCGCTGGCGTCACTGTCGGCGAGCAACCTGGACGGCGCTGAGCACCACGCCCGGGTGTTGCTCGACACGGTGAAGTCCCACGCCGACCTCGATCCCCGGGTGGCCGCCCTCAGTCATCGCCTGGGGATGACCGTCCTCGGCATCGTCGATGCCGGTCGCAGCTGGCTGGCCGACAGCGAGGTCATGGAGTCCGGTCCCGACGGTGACGTGCCCTATCAGACGCCGATCGCGTTGATGATGGACAACCTGCCCGGGTCGGCGCTGGTCGGCGCCGCCGTGGCCACCGCCCCCGAAGGCCGGGGGTGGCGAGCTGTGATGACAGCGGCCCGCTTCACCTCACAGCCCGAGGACGGCCTCCAGGCCGACGGTGAGCCCGGGCCGATGGACAACGGCGCGCACGGCGACGAGCACGCCGGGCATGAACGACTCCCGGTCAATGGTGTCGTGGCGGATGCTCAAGGTCTGCCCCGTCGTCCCCAGCAGAACCTCCTGATGGGCGACCAGGCCCCGAAGACGAACCGAGTGGACGTGGATGCCACCGGGACCGACCCCGCCGCGCGCCCCGTCCACAACATGACTGCGGGTCGGGTCCGAGGCCCAGTTGGTGGAGGCCTCGGCCATGCGCGCTGCGGTCAGCAGGGCGGTGCCGGAGGGGGCGTCGACCTTGGCGTCGTGGTGCAGCTCGATGATCTCGGCCGTCTCGAACCACGGCGCAGCGATCTCGGCGAAGCGGATCATGAGCACCGCGCCGATGGCGAAGTTGGGAGCGACGATGCAGCCCACCCCGGCCGCCGGATCGAACTCGGCGCCCACCGACCTCACATCGTCGTCGCTCAGGCCGGTGGTGCCCACCACGGCATGCAGCCCGTAGGCGGCATACCACGCCAGGTTGGCGCGGATGACGCTCGGCGAGGTGAAGTCGACGACCACCTCGGTCCCGGCACCCACCAGGGCGTCGAGATCGGCGGCGACGACAACGCCCGGCTGGCCGGCACCGGTCACCGAGATCAGGGTGTCGCCGGCCCGGGACGGGTCGACGCCGGCGACCAGGTCCATGCCGGCGTCCCCGTCGACAGCCCGGCACACCGTGGCTCCCATACGTCCGGCGGCACCGACAACCCCCACCTTCACCACGGTTCCCACCTCAAGGCCTTTCCTCCATCATGGCCGCAACCGCCTCGTCCCCAAAGGGGCCCACGGCGGCGACGGTCCGCTCTCCGGAGAGCAGTTCCCCCGCCAACTGCTGGACGTCGCCGGCACTTACCGACACCAGTCGTTCGACGACCTCGTCGAGCGGCGGGATCCGGTCGTGGACCAGCTGACTGTGACCGATGCGGCTCATCCGGGCACCGGAGTCCTCCATGCCGAGCGCCAACGATCCGCGCAGGTGTGACCGGGCGGCGGCCAGCTCCGCATCAGTGACGCCATTGTCGGCCATGCGGTCGAGCTCCTCGTTGATCAGAGCGAGGACCTGAGCGGCCTGTGAGGGTGACGTCCCGGCGTAGACGGCCAGGGCGCCAGCCCCCTCGAAGCCGGACCGGTATGAGTACACCGAGTAGGCCAAACCCCGATCCTCGCGAATCGACTGGAACAGGCGGCTCGACATGCCTCCACCCAGGATGTGATCGAGTATTGACGCAGTGTGACGCCTGGGGTCATCCCGGGCCGGCGCAGTTACGCCCACCACCAGGTGCGCCTGTTCGGTCGGGCGCTCCAAGACGGCCAGGTGACGGCCACCTCCGATCGGTGCTTGGCGCGGCGGGCGGTCCCCCCCGCTCGTACCGTTCATGCGCCGGGTGACACCGTCGAGCACGGCACCATGGTCGACAGCGCCGGCGGCGGCAAAGACCATGTTGGCGGGCCGGTAGTGTCGACGGTGGAAGCCACCGATGGCCTCGGGCGACATGGCCCGGATGGTCGACTCCTCGCCCAGGACCTCCCGGCCCAGCGGGTGGTCGGCGAAGAGGGCCCCGGCGAAGAGGTCGTGGACCAGATCCGCAGGCTCGTCGTTGTGCATCAGGATCTCCTCGAGGATCACCTGGCGCTCAGCGTCGACCTCGGGGGGCCGAAACGCCGGTGACCACATGATGTCGGAGAGTATGTCGAAGCCCAACTCCACGTCGTCAGCCAACAGGCGCAGGTAGAACGCCGTGTACTCCTTCGTGGTGAAGGCGTTCATGTCGCCCCCCACCGAATCGACCGCCTCGGCGATCTCCCGGGCCGATCGGTTCGGCGTGCCCTTGAAGAGCAGGTGCTCGAGGAAATGGGACACCCCGGCGCTCGCCGGGGTCTCGTCGACCGAGCCGATCCCCACCCAGAACCCCAGCGAGACCGAGCGAGCGTCGGTCATGGCCTCGGTGACCACTGTGAGGCCTCCCTCCGTTCGGGAGGTCTCGATCGGTGCGGGCTCGACCACTCGCTTAGGAACGCCGGCGACGGGGGTTGCGGCGCGGTCCCCGGTCGCCACCGCCGCCGGGCGCCCCGAGGTCGGCGGGTCCGAGGTCACCGAACGTGGCCTCGGCCTCGCTCTCCCAGCTGTCCTCGAACGAGGCTACCTCCACCGCAGGGGAGGTCTCCGCCGCCGGGGCGGCGGGAGCGGCAACGCCACGGGGAGCGGAACCGTTCGCCGCCTTGTCGGGCGTCGGCGAATCACCGAGGGAGAGGGAGACCTTCCCCTGGGGGTCGATGTCATCGACGCGGACCTCCACCTCGTCACCGAGGTCGACCACGTCCTCCACTCGCTCGACCCGCTTGCCCTTGCCAAGCTTGGAGATGTGGAGGAGACCGTCGCGACCAGGAAGGATGTTGACGAACGCCCCGAACTTGGTGACGTTGACCACCTTGCCGGCGTAGATGGCGCCGATCTCCGCCTTGGGGGGATCAAGAATCAGCTCGATCCGTCGGCGGGCCTCAGCAACGGCCGCCCCGTCAGTGGAACCGATGGTCACGGTCCCCACCTGGCCATCGTCGTCGACGTTGATGTCGGCACCGGTCTCCTGTTGGAGGAGGTTGATGACCTTGCCCTTCGGCCCGATGACCTCACCGATCTTGTCGATGGGGATCTCCAGGCTGACGATCTTGGGGGCGGTGGCCCCCACATCGTCCCGAGGCTCGGCGATGGTGTCGGCCATGACGGCGAGGATCGTGGTCCGGGCCTCTCGGGCCTGGCGGAGGGCGGAGGCCAGCACGTCGGCCGGCAGACCGTCGATCTTGGTGTCGAGCTGGAGGGCGGTGACGAACTCCGACGTCCCGGCCACCTTGAAGTCCATGTCCCCGAAGGCATCCTCGGCGCCAAGGATGTCGATCAGGGTGATGTAGTTGTCGTCGGAGCCGTCGTCGCCCGTCCCGGGG
>JALZAH010000502.1 GCA_030948425.1 Actinomycetota bacterium | reverse complement strand
CTTCGGAGAGTTCAAGGCGGAGTACGGCTCGACGCTGGTCTGCGGCTTCGCCCGCCTGCACGGTCACCCGGTCGGCCTGGTGGCCAACAACGGGGTGCTGTTCTCCGAATCGGCCATGAAAGGCGCGCATTTCGTCGAGCTGTGCGACCAGCGGCGCATCCCTTTGGTCTTCCTCCAGAACATCTCGGGATTCATGGTCGGTCGTGACTACGAGGCCGGCGGCATCGCCAAGCATGGTGCCAAGATGGTCACCGCGGTGGCCTGCGCCCGGGTGCCCAAGTTCACTGTGGTCATCGGTGGTAGCTACGGAGCCGGCAACTACTCCATGTGCGGGCGGGCGTACTCACCGCGCTTTCTGTGGATGTGGCCCAACGCCCGTATCTCGGTCATGGGCGGCGACCAGGCGTCCTCGGTGCTGGCCACCGTCCGTCGTGAGCAGATTGATGGGCGCGGCGGTGACTGGTCAGAGGCCGAGGAAGAAGCCTTCCGCGCCCCCATCAGGGACCAATACGAGCGCCAGGGTCATCCCTACTACGCCACCGCTCGGCTCTGGGACGACGGTGTCATAGATCCGGCGGACACCCGAACGGTTCTCGGCCTGGCCCTGTCGGCGGCGGCCAACGCTCCCCTCGCCGACGTCCGCAACGGCGTCTTTCGCATGTGATGGGCGACCCTGTGGCATCGGCCCTGAGCCCTGTGCGATCGGTCCTGGTAGCCAACCGGGGCGAGATCGCCGTCCGCATCTTCGCCACCCTGGCCGACCTTGGCATCCGCTCGATCGCCGTGTTCAGCGACGCCGACGCCAACGCCCGCCATGTGGCCGCCGCCGATAGCGCCGTACGCATCGGCCCGGCCGCCGCCGCCCAGAGCTATCTCGACATCGATGCGGTGCTGGCCGCCGCGGTGAGATCGGGTGCCGACGCCATCCATCCCGGGTACGGTTTCCTGGCCGAGCGGGCCGCCTTCGCCCGGGCCGTGATCGATGCCGGACTGAGGTGGATCGGGCCGCCGCCCGAGGCCATCGAGGCGATGGGCGACAAGATCGCCGCCAAGCTTACGGTGGCCGCCGCCGGCGTCCCCGTTGTACCTGGGGTCGACCAGGCCAGTCTGGACGACGAGGCGTTGCGGGCGGCCGCCGTCGATATCGGTCTGCCGGTGCTGCTCAAGCCGTCCGCCGGCGGCGGCGGCAAAGGGATGCGCCTGGTGGAGGCCGAGGCCGATCTGGCCGATGAGATCACGTCGGCTCGACGCCAGGCCCGGGCCGTCTTCGGCGACGACACCATCCTGGTGGAGCGATGGATCTCGCGACCCCGCCACATCGAGGTGCAGGTGCTGGCGGACAGCCACGGTGCCATCGTGGCCCTGGGGGAGCGGGAGTGCAGCCTGCAGCGCCGGCACCAGAAGATCGTCGAGGAGGCGCCGTCGCCTCTGCTCGATGACCGCACCAGGCACCGTCTGGCGGCGAGTGCCATCGACGTGGCCCGAGCCTGCGGGTATGTGGGCGCCGGCACCGTCGAGCTGCTCGTCTCCGCCGACCGGCCCGAGGAGTACTTCTTCATGGAGATGAACACCCGGCTGCAGGTCGAGCATCCCGTGACCGAGATGGTCTGGGGCATCGACCTGGTCGCCTGGCAGATACGGGTGGCCAACGGCGAGCACCTGCCGTGGCGCCAAGTCGACCTGGCTCCGCGCGGCCACGCCGTGGAGGCCCGAATCTACGCTGAGGATCCGTCCCGGGGTTTCCTGCCGGCCAGCGGGACGGTGCTGGCCTGCTCGGAACCGGTGGGGGCCGGCGTTCGGGTCGACTCTTCGCTGGTGGAGGGGCTGGTGGTGGGCACCGACTACGACCCCATGCTGGCCAAGATCATTGCCTGGGGCTCGGATCGTGCGCAGGCCCGGCAGCGTCTGCGTCGGGCCTTGGGCGAGACGGTGGTGCTCGGGGTTACCACCAACACCGGCTTTGTCGCTGACCTGGTGGACCACCCCGACGTCGTCGCCGGTGATCTCGATACCGGGCTGGTCGAACGGGCCCTCCCCTTCCTGGTGAGCGATCCGGAGGGGCCGGCCGCCGCCGAGGCCGCCATCGCCGCCGGACTCATGTGGGCCCTCGACGCCGAGCCGGTCGGTGACGCCGACGGCATCATCGACCCATGGGACGTTCCCGGCGGTTGGCGGATCGGTGAGACGGCGACCACCACCCTCGACCTCAGCGTCGAAGGGCGCCGGATGGCTGTCGCCGTCACCGGGCGGGCATGCTCGGCCACCGTGGCTGTCGACGCTGGGCCGGTCCGCTCGGGGCGTTCCGAGTGGACCGGCCCCGGCCGGCTGCGCGTGGTGATCGACGGCGTGGCCAGCCATTGGTCCACAGCGGGCAGCGGCGAGGACCGCTACCTGGGCCGTGACGGTCACACCTGGCGGGTCCGCCGCCATGTGCTTGACGCCGCAACCAGTGCTGCGGTGGGGACCGGCGGCCCGGTGACCAGTCCGATGCCCGGTACGGTCTTGTCGGTGGTCGCCGCCCAGGGGGAGGCTGTGGTCGTCGGTTCGCCACTCGTCGTCGTGGAGGCCATGAAGATGGAGCACACCGTCGTCGCCCCGGTGGACGGCACCGTCAGCGACATGCGCGTTGCCGTCGGCCAGTCCGTGGCCCTCGAGGAGGTCCTGGCCGTCGTCGAAGCGGCCCTGGCGGGTGAGCTTGGCGAGGCGAACGAGACTCGAACATGATGCTCCCGTCGGTTCACCGGGTTCGGGGTCTGCCCGAGCGTGTCCACATCTACGAGGTGGGCGCTCGTGACGGTCTGCAGAACGAATCAACGATCCTGCCCGCCGTCGCCAAGGCCGATTTCATCGCCCGCCTCGTTGATGCTGGCCTGCGGACCGTCGAGGCAACGAGCTTCGTCAGCTCCACGTGGGTGCCCCAGATGGGTGACGCCGCCCAGGTCCTGGACCTGCTGCCCGTCGCCGAGGGGATCCGCTATCCCGTCCTGGTCCCCAACCAGCGCGGCCTGGACCGGGCCCTCGAGGCGGGCGCCACCGATGTTGCCGTGTTCGCCAGCGTCACCGAGGCGTTCGCCCGGCGCAACCTGAGACGCAGCGTCGATGACGTCCTGGCCATGTTTGCGCCGGTCGTTGCCGGGGCCAATGCGGCCGGCGGGCGGGTGCGGGGCTACCTGTCGATGTGCTTCGGCGACCCGTGGGAGGGCGAGGTGGCACCCAGCGCCGTGGTGTCGGTGGCTACCCGCCTGATCGACCTCGGCTGTCGGGACTTGTCCATCGGTGACACCATCGGGGTCGCCACCCCCGGTCACGTTCGGGCCGTCCTCGATGCGTTGGGGACGGCCGGCATCGGCGCTGAGCGCATCGCTGTCCACTTCCACGACACCTACGGTCAGGCTCTGGCCAACACCCTCGCCGCTCTCGAAGCGGGCGTGACTACGGTGGACTCGTCGGCCGGGGGCCTGGGCGGGTGCCCCTATGCCAAGAGCGCCACAGGGAACCTGGCCACCGAAGACCTGGTGTGGATGCTCGACGGTCTCGGGATCGACACCGGGGTCGATCTTGGGGCCCTGGTGGCGACCAGTGTGGACATGGCCGCCACCCTCGGTCGCCCCAGCCCCTCGCCAGTCGTTCGAGCCCTGGCCACGTCAAGTGCGGTGGAGTCGACGGCGAGCGACGAGGGCCGAGGATGACGTTGAGCGGGCCCGACGTGGACGTCCACGAGCGGCTGCGCTCCACCCCCAGCGAGCCCTGGCCCTCGAGGAGCTGGCAAGGGTCGACTCCACGGCCGCCAGCATCACCGAGCAGGGAGAGCAGACATGGGACAGCGATCGACCGAGCTGATGGCCTTGCCGCACCGGGGGGTGTGATGGACGTGCGGGTGGACGGCAAGGTGGCCCTGATCACGGGATCCTCACGGGGGATCGGCCTGGCTATCGCCCAGGCCCTGGCTCGCTCCGGGGCGTCGATCATGCTGTCGTCGCGCAAGGCTGCGGCGCTCGAGCAGGCGGCCACCGAGATCGACAACGAGGTGGGATCGCCCCCATCTTCTGGTCGAACCTGGCTTGGCACCGCAGCATGGCCGAGCGGGGAGGGGTGGTGATCAACGTGGCGTCGGTCGGCGGTTTTGGGATCGAGGCCAACATCGGTTTCTACAACGCCACCAAAGCCGCTCTCATCCATCTGACCCGTCAGTTGGCCAGCGAGCTAGGCCCCAGGGTCCGGGTCAACGCGGTGGCGCCCGGACTGATCAAGACCGACATGGCTGCCGCCCTGGTCGAGACCTACGGTTCGCAGCTGGCCGGTCGTCTCCCGCTGCGTCGGCTGGGTGAACCGGCCGACGTCGCCAACGCTGTGGTCTTCCTGGCCTCCGATGCGGCGTCGTGGATCACCGGTCAGACCCTGGTGATCGACGGAGGATCCATGGTCGTCGGCGGTCTCCACTGATGAGTCCGGTGATGGGAGGCGAGCAGCCTCAGATCGTGCGCTTCGCCGCCGATGTCGCCCGCCACAGCGGGATGGAGCTGCCCGACTATGCGGCGCTGTGGAACTGGTCGGTGGAGCACCTCGACGACTTCTGGGCCGCGGTCTGGGAGTGGTGCGGGGTCGTCGCCAAGGTGCCGGGCGGTCGCCTGGCCAGAGACCGGATCCTGGTGGATGACACCATGCCGGGTGCGCGGTGGTTCCCCGACGTCACTGTGAACTACGTCGACCAGGTGCTTCGCCATGGCACCGGGGCCTCGGCGTGCGAGGTGGCGGTGATCGGTACCGACGAGTCCGGCGGGCGTCGCCAGCTGACGTGGGCTGAGCTGCGCCGTCAGACCGGCGCTCTGGCCGCCACCCTCCGGGGGGCGGGCGTGGGCCAAGGCGACCGCGTCGTCGCTTACCTGCCGAACGTTCCCGAGACCGTGGTGGCGTTCCTGGCCACCGCGACGATCGGCGCGGTGTGGGCCGCCTGCGGGCAGGACTATGGCCCGGCGGCGGCGGCGGACCGCCTCGCCCAGCTCGCCCCGGTCGTGCTGATCGCCGCCAACGGCTACCGCTACGGAGGGAAGGTGCACGATCGACGCCAGGCCGTCGTCGATCTGCGCCGACGGTTGGCGTCGGTGCGGGCCACGGTCGTGATCGACCATGCCGGAACCGGCGACGTGGCCGACGCCATGTCGTGGTCCGATGCCATAGCCGGCGACGAGTCACCCCAGACGGAGCCGGTGAGCTTCGACCATCCCCTGTGGGTGCTGTTCTCGTCGGGGACGACCGGTACGCCCAAGGGCATCGTCCACGGCCATGGCGGGGTGATCCTCGAGCACCTCAAGTCCATGGCCCTGCATTGGGACATGGCTCCGGGGCAACGGTTCTGTTGGTACACGAGCCCGTCGTGGATGATGTGGAACTTCAACGTGGCCGCTCTGCTGGTCGGGGCAACGGTCGTCACCTTCGACGGGAGCCCGGTTCACCCGACGCCGGGGGCGTTGTGGGAGCTGGCCGCCACTGAGGGTGTCGACGTGCTGGGGATGAGCGCCGGCTACCTGCTGGCCTGCGAGAAGTCGGCGATCACGCCGTCCGCCGATCACGACCTGGCCTCGCTCAAGGCGGTGGGGTCGACGGGCTCGACCCTGGCCCCCTCCTCACATGAGTGGTACCTCGCCAACGTGTCCGAGCAGGTCCCGCTCGTGTCCATCTCCGGTGGCACCGATGTGGTCACTGCGTTCGTGGGCGGAGCCCCCAACGTCGAGGTCCACCCCGGGGAGATATCCTGTCGCTGTCTCGGCGCCGCCGTCGAGGCGTGGGGGCCGGCCGGCCAGTCAGTGACCGGCGAGGTCGGGGAGCTGGTGCTCACCCGACCCATGCCGTCCATGCCCCTGTGGTTGTGGAACGACGAGGACGGCGCTCGCTATCGCCAGTCCTACTTCGACGTCTACCCCGGGGTGTGGCGCCACGGTGACTGGGTCACCATCACCGAGCGGGGCAGTGTCGTCGTGCACGGTCGGTCCGATTCCACTCTGAACCGCCACGGTGTGCGGATGGGCAGCAGTGACGTCTACCAGGTCGTCGAGCAGCTGTCCGAGGTCGTCGAGTCGCTGGTGGTCGGCGTCGATCAGCCCGATGGCTCCTACTGGATGCCGCTGTTCGTGGTCCTCGAGGAGGGCGTTGAGCTCGGCGAGGGCCTGCGCACCAAGATCAACGACGCCATACGTCAGCAGGCGTCACCGCGCCACGTTCCCGACGAGATCATCGTGGTGACCGGCCTCCCCCATACCCGTACGGGCAAGAAGCTCGAGGTACCGATCAAGCGCATCTTGGCCGGTGCCGACGTCGAGGACGTCTGTCAGCTCGCCGCCGTCGACGATCCCAGTGGGATGTGGTTCTTCGCCGATCTGGCCGCCCGCCGCCGCACCTGAGCGGCTTCGGCACTGGTGGGCCGCATGGCGTCGCACCCCCACACGAGGAGGGCCGCAGCACCGATGACGGCGCCCAGGACGCAGATCCGCGCCCAACCCTGGCTGTCGTAGAGGGCGCCGCCCACCGCGGAGCCCAACGCGCCGCCGGCGAAGTACATGACCATGTAGACCGACGTGACCCGGCTGCGGGTCTCGGGGGCAAGGCCGGCTGTACCTGAGCCACAGTGCAGCGCCCTGGCGATGGTGTGGAGGAGAGGCTGGGCGTAGTACAGGTTGGCCAGCGACAACCCACAGGACAACGAGAAGACCACTACCAGGCGCCGGGAGAGGGCGTGGGGAGAACGGCTGTCCCCACACTGATCGCTCAACCGACGGCCGGACCGTCCTCGGCCGCCTCCTCCACCGTCAGCTCGGCAGCCGGGTCCGCCTCGAGTCGTTCGTCGGGGATGGGTTGGCCGCTGCGCACAGACTTGCCGAAGGTCCCGGCGCCGAGGCGCTCCTCGGCCCGCTCGACAGCGGCCAGCCGGTTGCGCAGGCCGGTGGCCACGGCGTCGTCGGTCCCTTCGGCGGTCAGGCGCTCTGCGGGATCACTCATGTCACCGGGGGCGTCCTCTTCATCGCGGTCGGAGCGGGAGTCGTCGTCGGTCCCAGCGATCAGGGCTTCCAGCCGCCGGCGTTCGCTGTGAAGGAGGGTACGGGCACGTTGGTCGTCCATCCCGCCAACCTACGGCACCGGGCGTGGATGCCCGGCCCCGCTCGGGGGGTCGGCTGGGCCCTCAACCCCGGCGGAGGCTCTTCATGGTGGCGGCCAGCCCGTGCCCCTCGATGGGAGGCGGGGCCAGGCTCTCACCGGCGTCGATGCGGGCATCGATGCGTTTGGCCAACCGGGCGTCGGACTTGGTCCACTGCACGAACACCGGGGCGATGGCCGTCACCGTGAACAGCTCGGAGAGAGCCCACAGGATGCCGGCCCCGGTGTGGGTGCTCGACAGCGTGTACATGGGGGCCACGGGTGCGGCCGCCATGAGCATGGCGATGGCCAAGAAGGACTCGAAGGGCACGCCGAGCATCAGGTTGAGAAGCTTGAACCCCGGGCTCATGTCGTAGCGGGGAATGGGGTCGGTGCCCACCATGGGCCACCAGAACAGCGTCGCTCCGGCGAAGAAGAAGATGTTCCAGATGTCCATCAGCCACATGTTGTCCATGGCGTAACCGAGGGCGGGGCTGAGGAAGAAGCCGAACATGGAGGCGTAATAGAGGAAAAAGACCAGGACGGGATGGGTGATGACGGCGAAGACGGGGGAGTGCAACACCTGCAGCAGGCGTCGCTTGGCGGGACGCGAGGTCGTCTGCAGGGCGAGGGTCATTGGCGCACCGAGGGCGAGCAACGGGGGGGCGACCATCATCAGGCACAGGTGCTGGAGGATGTGAGCCGTGAAGTGGGTGTCGGACAAGGTGGCCACCGACGAGCCCAGAGCGATCTCGATGACGGCCAGGCCAGCGAGGAAGGACACGGTCCGGAGGGGGGACCAGCGCCGCGGCGGACCAGGCCGGCCGGCGTGGGCCTTGGCCAGGTCACGGGACCGGGCGGACCGCTGCGTGGCTGAGCGGACATACCACACGGCGACGGCGACCAGCACGACCGCTACGACGAAGGCAAAGGGCCCGACCTCCCACCCGGTGAGCACGCTGTGGAGGTCTACGACCTGGGGCCCGTCGCCCATTCCGGCCATGCCCGTGCCGGTCATGGGCGTGCCGGCATGGGCGCCATGGTAAGGGTTGGGTAGGTGAGGAGGAACGCCATCGTCTCAGGCCTGGTAGCCATGGGCCAGCAGGTGTTGGAGGGTGGTGGCAAAGCGGGAGGGTTGCTCGGTGTCGTCGATCTGCAGGTGGGCCACGCCGTCGGGCGTGTAGACGAGGGTGTAGCCGGCGTGCACGACCTGGTAGTTGGTGTCCTTGCCCGGCGCCGACGTCGCCGACTTCGCGTCGTTCTGTGGGGTGTCGGCGTACGACAGCGGCATGCCCACGCCGCGCTCAGCCTGGTGGATCTGGTCCTCCGTGCCGGCCAGGCCGATGAAGGACGGATCAAAGTTGTTCAGCCATGCCCGGATCACCGGTGGGGTGTCTCGTACCGGGTCGGTGGTGACGAAGACCACCTTGATCCGGGCCCGGTCGGCCGCCGGCAGACGTCGGAGGGTCTGGGCGGTGAGGGCCATGTTGATGGGGCAGGCGTCGGGGCAATTGGTGTAGCCGAAGTACACCAGGGCGATGGTCCCGGCGGTCTGGGCGGCGAGGTTGAACGGCTGACCTGAGGTGTCGGTGAGCGTGATGTCCGGCTTGGTGTAGGAGACGGGGAGCACGGTGGCACCCGGGTAGAGAGCGTTCTGCTGGGTCGACCCGGCGACCTGGGTGCAGGCCACCGTCTCACCCCCGCCGCAGTTCGCCGCTGCCGGTCCCGATCCCCGGAGGAGGCGGCCGCCGGCGAAGGCCACCCCGGCCAGGACGACCACAGCCACGGCGGCGGCGGCCAGGACCCGGAGGGGGACCCCCCGTCCGCTCGGGCGGGGGGCGGGGCCGGGAGCGATCGCTTCGACGATACCGGCCGTGGTGTCGGGGACAGGCTCGGCGCGCCGGACCCGTATGCGCCGGGCCAGGGCCTGGGACCTCTCGGTGAACCGGCGGCAGTCGCGGCAGCGGCTCACGTGACTGTCGAGCACGGCTCGGTCCATGCTCGGATCCTCGCCGTCGATGACGGCGGAGAGGGCCTCGCGCATGGACGAGCAGCTGGCGTCGGCGCTCATGGGCCTCCCATCGAGGTCATCGAGGTGAGAGCCATCGGTGTTGCGGAGGGTGGCGCAGAAGGCGTAGGTCTCGACCCCCACTGAGCGGTGGCAGGAACGTACATGCCGGGACAGTGCGCGCTGAGGTGGCAATGGTTCCCCGATGTCGCCGGAGTCGGCAAGGAGCCGTGTTGGCGCGTGCGAGTGACGAATCGTAACGTCGGGGCCGTGGATCCGCTCACCCACCTCCTGGTCGTCGCCCGAGACGGTGACCGTGACGCACTGGGGGAGTTGGTGGCGCGGACCCAGCCCGACGTCTGGCGGTTCTGCGCCTCCATCGTCGGTGCCTCGGGAGCCGACGATGCCGCTCAGGAGACGTATCTGCGGGCTTGGCGCTCGGCCCACAGCTTCCGCGCCGAGGCATCGGCCAAGACGTGGCTGCTGGCCATCGCCCGACGGGTGTGCTGGGACCAGACCAAGAAAGAGCGCACCCACACGACCCGGGTGGTGGCCGCCGGGCCCATCCTGGCTCCGAGCGTCGTGGCCGATCACGGCGAGCACGTCGCTCTCGAGGATCTGGTCGCTCGCCTGACTCCTGAGCGGCGCAGCGTGTTCTTCTTGACCCAGGTCCTCGGCTTGTCCTACGAGGAGACCGCCGAGGTGTGCGACTGCCCGGTGGGAACTGTCCGGTCGCGTCTGGCCCGGGCCCGTGGCGACCTGATCAGCGATGTCGTCGAGCGCGACGATGCCGATGGCAGCAGGGCATCAGATGGCAGCAGAGCATCCGATGGCAGCTGAGCATCCGGTCCGGGGGTACAACAGGATCTCGCCGCACTGCCTGTCCGCTCGAGATGTCCGCTTCGTTGGTGGTCGTCCGTTGTGGGCCGATGAGCGGACATCAACCACCAAAAGGTTCCGTCCGCCGATACGTTGGGCATTGAGGTGACTTGCCTTGGGCCGCCCCACTCTGCCTAGGTTGACATCGGCGGTTTCGTCACCCGCCCGCCCCTCTCGGAACCTGGAGCATGATGAACCAGCCAAAGCGACCGGCGGCGCCGTCCGGCAAGGCTACGCCGAAGGGCCAGGTCCCGCCCCGTGGGGGCAAGGGCCGGCCCAAGTCGACCCCCAAGCCCACCGCCGCCAGGCCCACCACTCGAACGAGCACCGCGGAGAAGAAGGCTACGGGCGGGAGCAACGGTGCCGGCCCGAGGGCGTCGACGGCGACGGGCGCCAGTCAGGGGCCAGCATGGGAGCGGCGCCGCCAGCAGCGCCAGCGCCGCAACGTAGCGGCGGTCGCCTCGATTGCTGTGGTCGCACTAATCGTCGTGCTGGTCGTCATCAAGGTCGCCACGGGCAACGGGTCGTCAAAGGCCGCCGTGGCCCCGTCGGCGGTCGTCGGCCAGGCTACCTCGGTGCCGGTATCGGCCATGGTGGCCGCGGCCGGCAACGTCGGTGTGGGTTCTGCCGCCCTCGGCGTCGGCAAGCCCCCGGGGTCCGGATCGGTCACCGCACCGATCAATTTCGCCGGGCCGCCCATGACCGCCAACGGGAAGCCATCGATCCTCTACATCGGTGCCGAGTACTGCCCGTACTGCGCGGCCGAGCGGTGGCCGATGGTGATGGCCCTGGCGAAGTTCGGGACGTTCACCAACCTGGGAGTGACGACGTCGTCGAGCTCGGACGCCAACCCCAACACCCCGACGTTCTCATTCCACGGGTCGATGTACAGCAGTCAATACGTCAACTTCACCGGGGTCGAGGAACAGGATCGAACCGGGGGGACGCTCGACAAGCTGACCCCGGCGCAGGACGCCGTGGTCAAGAAGTACGACTTCCCTCCTTACGTGAGCAGTCAGGGCAGCATCCCGTTTGTCATTTTCGGGGGTAAGTACCTGATCTCGGGTGCCTCCTACGACGCGTCGCCCCTGGCCAACCTGAGCGTGGGGCGAGCGGCGGACATCCTGAGCGGGAACACCGACGCGGCGGCGGCCAGCACCTCCAAGCTGGCGGCGGTGTCCCTCGACACCAAGGCGACCGCCGCCCACATCGTCGGCATCGTGTGCTCGCTGACCAACAACCAACCGGCCAACGTCTGCTCCCAGGTCCCGAACAACCTCAAGCAGGGTGGCGGCGCATCCAGCGGCAAGGGCAGCGGTTGAGATGACCGCCGGCCGGCTCGAGGAGGCCGACGGGTCCTTTCCGGCGCCGGGGCCGGTCCTGGCGTCGTTGGTGCTGTGCATCGTCGGCGCCGGCGTGTCCGCCTACTTGACCTACGTGCACTTCACCAACCCGACCGGTCTGGCCTGCCCGGCCACGGGGATCGTCGACTGCGCCAAGGTGGTCACCAGCTCGTACTCGGTGATCCTCAGTGTCCCCGTACCTGTCGCCGGCCTGGCGTTCTTCGTGGGCATGGCGCTGCTCTGCTCTCCGTGGGCGTGGCGTTCGCCCTGGCCGGCGCTGCGCTGGATCCGGGTGTTCGGGGCGGTCACCGGCGTGGCCATGATCGCCTGGCTCATCTACGCCGAGCTGTTCCGCCTCGAGGCCCTCTGCCTGTGGTGCACATCGGTGCATGCCATCACGGTGCTGCTCTTCGTCGTCATCGCCTTCACCACGGCGTCGGTGACGGCCGTGCGGATACCCGACGAAACCTGACCCCGTTCTGTCCGCTCGAAGACCGACCAAGGGGGAACGGGTTCAGCGGGGAGGGTACAGCGAGTAGTCCGGGAAGTTCCCGAACAGCCTCTCACCGGAGCCCTCGGGCCCGATGGTGACAGCGGCGACGAGCAGATCGCCGCCCACGAACGCCCCCTTCCAGGAACCGCCGAGACCACCGAAGACCTCGTCGCGGTCGCCACGGGAACGGGGTTTGTTGATCCCCACCTTGAACGACTGCAGCTGCTCGGCCACCCGATGGGCGAAATCGAGGTCGTCGGTGGCCATGCTGGCCACCAGGGAACCGTTGGAGGCATTCATGGCGGCCAGCAACTCAGCCTCGGTGTCGACGACCACCACCGAGTCGAGGGGTCCGAAAGGTTCCGCGTGCTGCAGCGACCAGGCCGCCGGCGGGTTGAGGATGGCGGCGGGGGCCACATAGGCCGACGTGTCCTGGCCGTCGAGGAAGGACCCGTCGCCGGTAGAACCCCGAAACAGCGGGATCCCCCCGCCGCCCACCGCCTCGTCGAAGGCGCTGGAGAGCTCCACGGCCTTGGTGGTGTGGATCACCGGGCCGAAGTCCAGCTCGGGGAATCCGGCGTCGGCGTTGTCGACGGCCAAGGGGTGCCCGAAGCGGATGTTGTGGAGCACGGGGAGGTAGTTCTCCAAAAAGGCCGGGAACAGCCGGCGTTGCACCACGTAGCGGGGGTATGCCGTACAACGCTGCTTGGCGTACTCGAAGCCCTTCCTCAGGTGCTGGGCCAGCAGGTGCCACTGGGAGAAGTCCCAGATGCCCCAGGTGTTGAGGCCCTCCTGCTCGAGCATGTGGCGACGGCCGGTATCGGCCAGGGACACCGCGGCCCGCCGTCCGTTGGCCCGACCGCCGACGAAGGCCAGTGCCCCGATCCCCTCGGAGCGGATGAGAGCGTCGCCCAACTGACCACCGATGCCCGACAGCAGGGTGACGGGCAGACCCTCCCGGCGCATCAGGGCATGAGCCAGGGTCAGGCAGTGAAAGCCGCCCTGGCTCGGGGTCTTGGCCACCACCGCATTACCGGCCAGAGCCTGCACCAACTCGGCGTGGACCTGGACGCTCATCGGATAGTTCCAACTGGCGATGTTCGACACCGGCCCGGGCAGCGGGCCGCGACGTTCCTCGCCTGAGCCCAGCTGGCGCTCTATCTCCCCGACGTACCAGCGCACCCCGTCGAGGCAGCGGTCCACGTCGGCGCAGGCCAGGCGCCAGGGCTTACCGATCTCCCACACCAACAACAGGGCGAGCAGGTCCCGGTGCTCGGTCATGGCGTCGACCGCGGCCGTCACCCGGGTCCGGCGTTCGTCGAGGTCGACCCGGCCCCACTCTTCGTGCTCCCGACAGGAGTCGGCCACAGCGTCGACAGCCATGTCATGGGAGATGCGTGGCGGCCCCGGTATGGGAGAACCGTCGACCGGGGAGACATGGTCACCGGGCGTTCCCAGGCGTTGCCACTCGCCACCGATCAGGTTGCGCAAGCGGTCGGAGTCGAAGGCCTCGGGGGCCACCGAGACGCACCGGGCGTAGGTCTCCCACCAGCTGGTGCCTGGTTTCAACCGAAGACCCATGGTCTTTCCCCCCTCATTTGCTGGCGAACCCGGACGGTAGCATCACCGGATGAGCCCGTCGGAGGATGAGAGCCCGACGCCCAGCGCCGGTGGCCTCGCCAACGGGGGCCCGTCGGTCATCGAAGTCGCCGAGTTGCGCAACGTGCTCGGCCACTTCGCCACCGGCGTCGTCGTGGTCACCGGTGCCGGTCGGAGCGGGCCGGCGGGACTGACCTGCCAATCGTTCTTCTCCCTGTCCCTGGATCCTCCGATGGTCGCGGTGGCGCCGGCCCGCACGTCGCAGAGCTGGCCTTTCATTCACCGCTCGGAGGCGTTCTGCGTCAACGTCCTGGCCGCCGCCCAGGAATCGCTGGGTCGGGCGTTCGCCACCTCCGGTGGTGACAAGTTCGCCGGGGTCGGGTGGTCGCCGGCGGCGACCGGCTCCCCGCGCTTGCACGACGTGCTGGCCTGGATCGACTGCCGCCTGGTCGACGCCCACGAGGGGGGAGACCATCACCTGATCGTCGGGCGGATCGTGGAGATGGGATCAGCCCCCGGCGAGCCGCTGGTCTTCTACCGGGGCGGCTTCGGGAGCTTCAGGTCCTGAAACCCCCGGTACCATGGTGGCCAACGATGGCGCGGACGGCGCCGTGGAGTTGCTCATGCCCGCACCGGAGGAAGCCGCAGGCTGGTACCCGGACCCCTACGAACAGGCCGTGGAGCGTCACTGGACCGGTCACGGCTGGGGCGCTGAAACTCGGCCGCGAGCGTTGCGGGCGACCGTCGTCGCCCCCGCCCCTGACGACCTGCCCGCCGCCCCTGACAAAGCCGGGACGACCGCCGCTGCGGGGTCCGTGGTCGCCGCCGGGCACGGGCGCCGGGTGCTGTGGCCGGTGGTGTCGATCGGTGCTGGGTCCGCCATGGCCGTCGGGTCGTTCCTGACATGGGCCACGGTGAGCGGGACCTTCGGCCAGCACGCCGGCGTCAGGGGCGTCAGCGACGGGGGTCACGGCTGGATCTCTTTCGTCTGCGGATTGGCCATCGTCGTCGCCGGGGTGGCGTCATTCCCCCGGCCCCGCCGGGTAGCAACCATCGTGGTCGACCTGGGGGCCCTGGCCGCCTGCTTCCTGACTATCTATGAGTTCGTCCACCTGACCTCGCAGACTGGGGTGCTCAGCGCCAGCAACGCGCTGGGCATCTACGACGTCGGTCTGGGCCGAGGGCTCGGTCTGGTCGCCGTGGCCTCGGTGGTCTCCCTGATCGGGGCCGCCGGGATCACCGGGCGAGATGGGCGGGCCACCCTCGAGCGCTGAAGGGCGCCGGGTCCGCCCGAAGCTGCCCAAGGTGCGCTAGCCTACGATTGACGGTCGGCTGAGGGCTCAGTGGATACCGCAGCGGACGCTGGTGGACCACGGCGAGGCTCCCAGGAGGGTGCATGCTACGGCCGTCGAGTGGGCAGGACAAGAGATGTCCTGCGCCGAGGTGTGAAGTCGTCAAGGTGACGGGCGACCCCTGGTCTACGCGATCCGCCGGTTGTGCCGTACACGAGTGAAGGAGCCTGAGCTGGACCGCACGAGCGTTGACGCGGCAGCAGATGCTGCAGCTGGTGGCTGGGCGAGTGGCGGACAGCTGGCTGGGCTGGAGGCGGACCGCCGGGCATGGATCGGTGCTCTTCGGCGCCTGATCGACCAGACCGACGACGGCCTACGCAGCGTCATGACGCTACAAGGCGAGGAGCGGGAGCAGATCGTCGCCGACCTGGCCGGCGAACGTGACCGCTTGGCGGCTGCCCTGACCGCCCTGACCGGTGAGACGGTTTCGCCGAGCGCCCTGTCCGCCCACGACGCACACCGCCAGAGTCCCGCCAACCAGGTCGCCTCCGAGCCCGGTGTGGTCATGCTCCAAGGATCGTGGGCCGACGGGCGGGTGATCGTCTGGGGTGGAGGTCCCGGCGTCGACCCGAGCGACGCCGACGGGCTGAAGGTGCTGTTGGCCGACGCCGACGCCGACGCCATCGCCTGGGAACGCCACGCCGATGTGCCCCTTCCGGGAGGTGCCAAGGCCGAGGCCCGCTCGGCGCCCATCGCCCAGACCCTGGGTTGGCTGGTGGGCATCGGGGCCGGTCAGGTGTCGGCTCCCATCGGTCCGAGCCTGCGGTGGCTGGGCGATGTCGCCGTGTGGGGAGCCGAGTTGGTGGCCCAGGGCCGCATGGTCCCGGTGCTGCGGGGGTCGGCGGGGAGCGGCAGCCACGGCGGCGGGCAGGCCCGTCAT
>JALZAH010000497.1 GCA_030948425.1 Actinomycetota bacterium | reverse complement strand
TTGCCGGCGTCGGCGCTGAGAGCGTGAGCCCCTCGACCCGACACGGGGATGACCCATATCTGGCAGTCCTCACCGTTGAGAGCCGGATCGAGGGTCGGCTCGCTCACGGCGACGGTTATCCCTGAAGGGTTCCAAACCGGTGAGCCCGCCCCGGAGATGTACTCGGTGCGATAATAGGTTGGCGTCGAGGGTGCCGACCAGATCGTGTGAGCATCAACGCCGGTCGCCGGAGATATAGTCAAGAGTTGTGGATGAGATCTTGGGGCGGGCGTCCCTTCCGGACATCAGCTTCGGTTGATCACCTCCTCCGGCTGGTCTTGGCGGTCACGGTCTGGGCGAACTGGTCGGGGCCGACCAGCTCGCTGATCGAGATCGGCTCATCGCAACACGGGCACAGCGATCCCGGGCCAAGCCGGCGGCACCACGTGTTGCAGGCATCACACCTTTGCTCGCCGAGGTAGCGGGCATCGCAGTCCGGGCACGCGTAGACGGTGTCGGACTTGGCGACCACCGGCTGGATCGGAGCGGACCGCTTGGAGCGCCAAGCCGACTGCCTGCACGCGACCGAGCAGAACCGTTGCCGGCCGGCCCGCTCGAAGCTCGCGGCGCACACCGGGCAGGCAGCGGCCGTCGCGGAGTCGTCGCTCACGGCGACGTCTGGGAGGCCCGCAGGTTGCGCCCGCTGCCACCTCACGTTCGTCGCGGTATCGTCGCGCACGGGGTTCACGCCGCCGCCGCCAGATCGCTGGGCCGCTCCACGGCCACCCCGTCACGGAAGACCGTCCCGGCTCGGACCACAGCGACGAGGTGCGGGGCGTTGACCGCCCTCCAACGGGTCCGGGCCGACTCGATCAGCTTGAACGCCATGGCCAGGCCGGCCGCCTTGGAACCGGGTCCCTTGGTCACCTTGGTCCGCAACCTGACTGTGGCGAACGTCGACTCGATCGGGTTCGTCGTCTTGAGATGGATCCAGTGCTCGGCGGGGAAGTCGAAGAAGGCGAGCAGCACCTCGGCATCACCGGTGATCTTGGCGACCGCCTTGGGCCACTTCGCCCCGAACGCATCAGCGAACGCGGTGATCGCCGTGATGGCATGCGCCCGGTCTTCGGCGTCTCGGATCTCCGCCAGGGCCTTGCGAGCCGACGGGTGCGCTGATTTCGGCAACGCAGCCAGGACATTTGCGACTTTGTGGACCCAACAGCGTTGGATGCGGGTCTCGGGGAACACCTCGCCCAGCGCCGACCACATGCCCAACGCCCCGTCGCCGACCATCACCATCGGCGCTGTCATTCCCCGGCGCTTGGCGTCGCGCAGCAGGTCCGCCCAGGACCCGGCCGACTCCCTGTAGCCGTCTGCAAGGCCTACCAGCTCCTTGGTTCCGTCCGGCCGGACCCCGACGATCACCAGGCAACACAGCCGCTCCTCGTCCAAACGCACATTGAAGTGCACCCCGTCCGCCCAGCAGTACACGAAATCCGTGTCGGCCAATGACCGGGCCATGAACGCCTCCCGGTCGGCCTGATAGGACTTGGTCAACCTGGTGATCACCGAGGCCGACAGCCCGGCGTCGGAACCGAAGAACTCGCCCAGCGCGGGAGCGAAGTCCCCCGAGCTCATCCCGTGCAGGTACATCAACGGCAGCACCTCGGAGACCTTCGGGCTCTTGCGGCACCACGGGGCCAGGATCTCACTACGAAACCGGCGGCGCTCGCCCTCCCCATCGATGCGCTTGTCGTTGACCCTCGGAGCTTGCACCTCCATCGGGCCGGCCCCCGTCGCCACCATCCGGGGGCGGGTGTGGCCGTTGCGGACCACCAAGCGGTGCCCGTCAGTGTCGACCTCGTCGACCAGTCGGGCCGTGTAGGCATCAGCCTCGGCCTCCAGCGCGGCGGCCAGCATCCGCCTGGCCCCCTCCCGACAGATCACGTCCAGATCCAAGGCCAGCTCCGCGCTGGCGTCATCATCTACGGCTACTCTCAACATCGGCGTTCCTTCCTCGCCGGCGTACCATCGCCGGCTCTCGTGATTGGTCAACGAGGAAGGTACGCCGCGCCCAAAGTCAGATCGCGGATCCACAAGTTCTGGTTATATCTCCAAGTTCTGGTTATATCTCGGTCGCCGAGCTCAGCTTCACTCCCTGATTGTCCAGGCCATCTTCACTGATATGCGTTTGGGCCGTCACCGCCAGGCGCCCGTCCGGCGAAAGAGACGTCCCACCCTCCTGGAAGACCCCGGGCAGAGGTAGCACCGAAGCATCGGAGCCGTCACCCAACACCCCGCAAACCTGGTATTGCCCGCAGAGGTACGTGATTTCCGTCGAGGTCAATGGCACGGAGGCTACGGCTCGGGGTGCCGCTCTTACGGGGGTAACAGAGCTGCCGCGCCCGCCGCAACCAACCACGGCGACAACCAAGGCGCTAAGCGCCAGCGCTTGACGCCACGGGCACGCCACTATCTTACGACCTTACATCGCTTGACACTCCGCTCGCACGCTCCCTTTCGAACCGTGACGATCACACGCCATCGTGTACCGCCCGGTCCTAACTCCTCAGCCCCACGATGATCAGCATCACTGCATGAGAACAAGTCCTGCCGGACATGTCTCATGCAGGCCTTATCGGCGTCCCCGTAAACCACTGCTGTCAGCGTGCGTTACGCGTAGTCCACTGCTGTCAGCGTCCCATGGCGCCCACGTAGGGAGCTTCGCTGGCCCACAGGCTGCCGTCGCACGGCACCTTTTGTGGCACATAGAAGTGGTATGGGGGTGGGAGCGTGGCCGGCGGTGACCATCTGGGGTGTGCCACTACCAAGGAAGTGGGACGGTCGGTGAAGCGGGCCGGATCCGATCATCCCCGCATCACTTTGTCGACAGCGCTCGCAAGGCCTGACCCCCGTTGGAGTCGGACTCGCTTTCGCACGGCACCGTTGCCGGTCTGGCCTTTGCCCCTCCGAGGCGGTGGGGAGCGCCCTTCACAGATGATCTCGACCAACTTCCGTTCCGGCATGACTCTTGTGCTCGGCTTGCGTTCGAGCGTCCGTTCTGCGACTATGAGGCCTTCTGGGGGAATGGTGGGTTTTGTCACGAACACGAAGACGATGACCGAGTTCAAGGTCCCGGTACGAGGGATAGGTTCGTCGGCTACTGCCGGCGGCTCCCGGACCCGGCAT
>JALZAH010000492.1 GCA_030948425.1 Actinomycetota bacterium | reverse complement strand
CCCCGGGCCAGGTGACGGACGATGCGGTAACGCTCGCTGAGCACCCGGTCGTCCACGGGTCGCAAGCCTAGGAGACGGACCGGCTCGGCCTCGACGAAGGGAACTGAGGGACTGCCGTGCGCAGCTCGATCCGTTTCCTCCCGGTTCGCTGGGGTAGATCCTCCGACGTGTTGTGCCCGGTGCCACCCTTGAGCAGCCCGACGTGAGCAATCAGGCCGACGCCCAGCCCGTGCCGTCGCAGACCGCTGATAACGGTCCCCCGACCTCGCCCACCGAGCTCGGCCCTCCCGGGATCAAGGTGAGCCTGCAGCGGGCGGTCAAGGAGTTCAAGGTCGACCGGGGCTCGCTGATCTCGGCCGGTATGGCCTTCTACTGGTTTCTCGCCGTGTTCCCCGCCATCATCGCCGCCGTCGGTGTCCTCGGGCTGGCCAACGCCGGTCCCGGCACCATCGACAACATCAACCAGGCCATCGGCACCACCCTGCCGGGCAAGGCGGCCACCACCCTCCAGGACATCGTCAACGGCGCCGCCCGAGCCAAGGGAGGTAGCGGGTCGATCCTGGCCACTGTCTTCGGACTGGCCCTGGCCGTGTGGGGGGCTTCGGCGGGAATGGTGGCCCTGCAACGAGGCCTCGACGTGGCCTACGACGTGGAGGTTGAGCGCAAGCTGGTGGCAGCCCGGGCCCGGGCGCTGCTGCTGATCCTGTTCACCATCGTGCTGGGCGGTGTGGCCACGGTGCTCATCGTGTTCGGGGCGCCGCTGGCCCACGGCATCGAGGGCCACCTGCCCTTTGGAGGCACGGAGTTCAACATCGGTTGGACGATCGCCCGCTGGGTCGGCGGCCTGATCGCCCTGTCCATCCTGTTCGCCAGCTACTACTCGCTCGGCCCCAACCGGGAGACGCCTCGTTGGACCTGGGTGAGCCCGGGAGGCATCGTCGCCACCGTCGTCTGGCTCCTGGCCTCGATCGCCTTCTCCCTCTACGTGACGAGCGTGGGCGATCTGGTGGCCAAGTACGGGTCGCTCAGCGGAGTCGTCGCGCTCCTCCTGTGGCTCTACCTGTCGGCCCTGGCGGTGATCCTGGGCGCCGAGCTCAACGCCGAGCTGGAGCGCCAGGGCGACATCGAGCGAAGGGAGCGCCAGGGTGGACGTCGGCGACGACGGCCCGCCTCCGATGCGCCCCCGGCCCCCGCAGCCGCGGCCCCCGAGCAACCGCCGGTAGCCGAGCAACCGGCGGTACCCGAGCAACCGGTACCCGAGCGGGCCATCTCGTCGCCTCCCGCAGCCGAGGCGCCTGGGCCCTCGGCGACCTCGGCCCAGTCCGACTGGCTCTCGTACGGCCGGTCGCCGGCAGCCGACGACGGATGACGCCGGGGAATCAGAGCTCGGCGACGATCGCGTCGACGAGGATCTGATTGCCCGATCTGGTCAGGTGCACGCTGTCGCCGTCGAAGACATCGGGATGCTCCGAACCAAGCTTGTTCCAGTCGACCAGCACCGCTTTGGAATAGCGCCGCACACCATCGGCGAGGACATCGTTGTTCGGCTGCTCCCACGGGCGGGGAACCCGGACGTTGACGACGACAACCCTGCGCACGGCGCTGAACACCTCCATGAACTGGTCGAACTGACTCTTCGTGACCACGCCGTTGTTGCCAACTTGGAGGACGACCTCGTCGCCCAACCGGCCCGAGTCCCGTAGGGCCTTGGCCGCAGCCAGGCTGGCCGACGTCTGCCGGCCCAACTGGGCGTCGAGGACGAGGTCACCGATCTTGGCCGCAAGGGCGACGCGGGCATCGTCGAACACCGAGTCGCCGATCGCCGAGACCTTGGTCTGGACGACCGGGCCCGGGGCACCGGGAACCACCCCAGGGGCCACGGTGGTGCCGGGGTCCGATGGGCCGGTCCTCGCCGACCCGTCGGTCGAGCCCCCGCCTGACAGTTGTTGCGCACCTCCGGCGCCAAGTTGGACGGGCCGCCGCTTCGGTGGCTGGTAAACGACGGCCGCACCAACGGCTACCACGACGAGCACGCCGGCCACTGCGGCGACTGAGAGCCGTGTGCGGGACGGCAGGGCGCTCGTCCGCCATTGATCCCACCCTCGCCCCAGGGCACCCGAGCGACAGGGGACCTCCACCAAGCGATACGAGGCAGCCGCCAACGCCATGATGATGGCCAGTTGGAAGGCCAGCAACGCGTTGCCGCTCAGGTCGATGTCGGCATGGGCGCGGGTGAGCATGAGGACGGGCCAGAACCACAGATAGATGGCATACGAACGCT
>JALZAH010000487.1 GCA_030948425.1 Actinomycetota bacterium | reverse complement strand
GGTCATCATCCGCGGTGGCCACAACGTGCACGCCGCCGACGTCGAGGCCGTGCTCTATGAGCATCCGGGCGTGGCCGAGGCCGTGGTCGCCGGGGTCGACCATCCCATCCTCGGGGAGGACGTGGCGGCATGGGTGGTGCTGAAGCCCGGGGGGGATGCTCTCGCCCCCGACCTTGCGGCCGACATCGGCCGTTTCGTCGCCCAGCGCGTCAGTGACTACAAGGTGCCGCGACGCATCACCGTGGTCGACCACCTGCCCCGCAATGCCACCGGGAAGGTGGTCAAGGCCCGCCTACCGGACCCGGCCGCCGGTTGGGCGTCGGAGCAGTCATAGGGGAGCGGTGACGACGGTTGGGGTTCGGCCGTTGTGGCCGGTCAGGGAAGCATGCGCATGAGCGAGTAGACGCCGGCGAAGTCGGTGTTCACCTTGTCGGGCAGTGGCACAGGTCCACCGAGGGCCCTGGCCCCCCATGCGATGTGGGCGCTGCGCTCCACCAGGGCGATGATGTGGAGTGCCTTGGCCGGGCTGGGCCCGACGGCGACGATGCCGTGATTGGCCAGCAGGGCGGCGCCCCGGTCGGCCAGGGCGGCGACGGCGTTGATGCCCAGATCCTCAGATCCCGACGGGCCGTAGGCGCCGCAGCGGACCTCGCCGCCGACGTACATGGTGAGCTCGTCGATGCACGCCGGAATGGGCTGGTGGCTGACAGCGAACATGGTGGCGAACACCGGGTGGGAGTGGATGACCGAGGTGATGTCGTCGAACGCCCGGTAACACGCCAGGTGCAGGTGGATCTCTGAGGTCGGCGACCGGCCGTCACCAGCAGAGATGACGGTGCCCTCCAGATCGACGGTGACCAGGTCGTCGAGGGTCATGGTCTGGTAGTCGACGGAGGACGGGGTGGCCACGATCAGCCCGTCGGGCGTACGGGCCGAGATGTTGCCGGCCGTGCCCTCGACCAGGCCCCGGCGCAGCATGTCCTTGGCGGCGTCGAGCACACCTTGGGCGGTCGGATCGGCTTCGCCGCGGGGGTCGGGAGTGGTCATGGCAGGACCTCGGGATTGGCGACATGGATGGGGGTGCCGCCGCGCAGCAGACGTTCGAGATCATCGGCCACCAGGCTCGCTCCCCGGGCCTCGGTGTCCCACGTGGCCCCCCCGATGTGGGGGGTGAGGACCACGTGGGACAGGGCCAGCAACGGATGGCCGTCGGGCAGGGCCTCGCCCTCGACGTGGTCCAGTCCGGCGCCGCCCAGGTGCCCCGACGTCAACGCTTCCACCAGCGCGTCGGGGTCATGGATGGATGCTCGGGCGGTGTTGAGGAACACCGTCCCCGGTCGCATGGCCGCGAACTGGGCGGATCCGATCATCCCTCGGGTCGCCTCGGTGACCGGGGCGTGCACGGACACCACGTCCACCGACGAGAGCAGCGCACAGAGATCGCGGTCGGCTTCGGCCACGTAGGGGTCGAAGGCTCGCACCGTCATGCCCAGCGCCTCGAGGCGCCACCTGGTGGCCCGGCCTACGGCCCCGAGACCAATGAGACCGACGGATCGCCCGGCCAGCTCCCAGCCCCGGAAGCGCTGATAGGGAATGGTCCCGTCCCGCCACACGAGCCCCGAGCGAGCATCGTGGTCGGCGGAAGCGATGCCCCGGGTGACGGCGAGGAGCAGACCGACGGTGAGCTCGGCGACGGCGTCGGCGTTGCGCCCCGGGGTGTAGAGGATCGGGATCCCAGCGGCAGTGGCGGCGGCCAGATCAACGTTGGTGGGCTCCCCCCGGGTGGCGGCCACGGCCAGCAGCGGCCGCTCGAAGACCGGTCCGCTGACCAGGTCGCTCTCCACCACCAGGACGGTTGCCCCTTCGACATCCACGCGCCGGGCCAGATCCTCGGCGTTGTAGATCCGCAGCGGGGACTGATCGATCCACGGTTCGTGAACCACGTCGAACATGTCGCGCAGCTTGTCCAGACCGGGGCCACGCAACGGCGCGGTGGCCAGCGCCCGATGGCGGACCCGGCGTTCGGCCAGGCGGCCGGTCGATTGGGGGGACACGGCGGCCATACTGGCGGGTGGAGGCATCGATGTCACATCCACCGAGCAGCGGTTCAGATTCGAGTGATCGCGGCCCGGTGACTGTGGGCATCGACATCGGCACGACGTCGGTGAAGGCGGTCGCCGTCACCGAATCGGGCCTGGTGGTTGCCTCCTGCCGGATACCTCACCTCGTCAACGTGCCGAGCGTCGGCCGCTTGGAGCACGACGCCGAGGTGGCATGGCGACAGGGTCCTCGGCGGGCCTTGGCCGCCTTGGAGGCGACCGCGCCAGTCGCCCTGGCCGTGTCGGCCATGGCCCCGTCGATGACCGCGGTCGACGCCGAGGGCGCGCCGGTCGGTCCCGGGTTGCTCTATGGCGACGAGCGGGGCCGGGTCGGGGAAGGCTCCGGCTCTGCCGACCCCACCAGCTCCCCCGAGGCTCTCGGGCTGTTGCGCTGGAGCGCCACGCATCGCCCGGGGGCGGCCGGGTACTGGCCGGCCCAGGCGGTCGCCAACCGGGCCCTGGGGGCGCCGGCCGTCGTCGATCTGGGAACGGCGTTCACCACCGGACCGTTGCTCGGCACCGAGGGTTGGAACGAGGAGCTGTGTGCGTCATGCGGGGTCGACGCCACTCAGATGCCCGAGATGAGGC
>JALZAH010000464.1 GCA_030948425.1 Actinomycetota bacterium | reverse complement strand
GATGAGGGGAATGGCGCCACCGAGCAGATCCGCAGCCACCCGGTCGGCGGCCGCCGACGCCGCCGCCAAGGCCTCGATCTCGGCGGCGTCCTTGACCGCCCTGAGGGGTCCGGTCACCATCGACGCTCTGGACCAGACGGCCTCCGGCCGAGCATCTTGGAGACCGAGCACGAACGTGGCCCACGTCCGGTCGGACACGCCCACATGCAAGCGCGAACCAATGAGGCCGGCAACGATGGCCACCGGGTCTTCGGCCTCCGCCCATGGCCGCATACCGAAGACAGCGTCGTCGGGCGTCACCCTGGGCGCCTCCAGCCCGGGCACGACGAGGGTGGCGGGGGCATCAATGGGGACGACGAGCATGGTCAGGCGTTCGAGCGGCATGGCCTCATAGCCGCTCAACCACGGCAGGTCGGCTCCGAGCGAAAGGAGCAGGGCGTCAAGCCCGGCGCGGCCCATGGCCGAGCGGACCCGGGCCATCCGCTCGGCGCGGGGACTCTCAGCGGGAGCGGTGCCGTTCACGACGCCGAACCGACACGGGCCACCTGACCACCGGGAACCACCGAGCCGACGGGCGCCGAGGCCGAGCCGACGGGTGGCGACGCCGAAGGAGACGCCACCGAGGGCGACGAGGTCGCAGCGGCGGCTGCCTGACGGGCGTGGTAGCTCGACCGTGTCAGGGGTGATGATTCGACGTGGGGGATGCCCATCGCCTCGCCCGCCACCTTGAGCCGGTCGAACTCCTCCGGGGTCCACCAGCGGTCCACCGGCAGATGGTGGGAGGTGGGCCGAAGATACTGACCGATGGTCACGATGCTGACTCCCACGCCCTGCAGGTCAGCAAGGACGCCGAGAACCTCTGCGGGCGTCTCGCCCATGCCCACGATGAGCCCCGACTTGGTGGTCAGGCCCGCGGCTCGGGCCCGGGCCAGCACGGCCAGGCTGCGGGCGTACGACGCGTTGGGGCGGACGGCCCGCTGCAGGCGGGGGACCGTCTCCACATTGTGGTTGAGCACCTCCGGGCGGGCATCGAAGATGCGACCGAGGGACTCCGGGTTGCCCCGGCAGTCGGAGATGAGCACCTCGACGGCCGTGCCCGGCGAAGCGTCGTGGATGGCTTCGATGGTCGCCCCAAAGGCGCCGGCACCGTCGTCGTCCAAGTCATCACGGGCGACGGTGGTCACCACCGCATGAGCCAGACCCAGCTCGGCCACGGCTTGGGCCACCCGATTGGGTTCGGCCGGATCGGGTGCCAGGGGCTTGCGGGTGTCAACCAGGCAGAAACCGCAGGCCCGGGTACAACGATCGCCGTTGATCATGAACGTCGCCGTGCCGGCGGCCCAGCACTCGTAGATGTTGGGGCAGCCGGCCTCCTCGCACACGGTGACGAGCTCCAGGGCTCGCATGGTCCTCTTCAGTGATCGGTACTCCTCGCCCATGCGCGCCTTGACCCGCATCCATTCAGGCTTCCGCTCGTCGAGAGCCAGACCGGCGTCGGTGTCCACTCCCGCCTGAGCCAGGCGACCCAGCAGGCGCACCGGCTGAGCCGCAACCCGGGAAGCCGCAACCCGGGAAGCCGCAACGCCGGGGGCCGCAACGGGGGCCGGAACCCGAGGAGCCTGAACATGACGGACCGGCTGGGGAGCCACGGCAGCGGGGACGGCCACACCGGGTCCCTCACCCTTGGTGAAAGGGGCAATGTCGCTCGACATCAGCCGCCACGCCATGTCCAGGCGTTCGGTGCAGTCGTATCCCCATCGGGATCCGGCCCTGTCCACCACGGCGTCGACCACCTGGCGCATGGTCACCTCCGTCCCCTCGGCAATCAGGGAGGTAACTGACTTGTCGGTGATGCCGCAGGGGACGATGTGCGTGAAGTAGGCCAGGTCGGGGTTAACGTTGAGAGCGAAGCCGTGCATGGACCGGCCTTTTGACACTCGCACGCCGATGGCGCAGATTTTCCGGGGGTTGGGGCCGTCGGCGCCCACCCACACTCCCGGATAGCCGCCCAGGCGTGAGGCGCCCGGTAGGCCGAGGTCGGAGAGGGTGTCGATGATGAGCTGCTCGATGCTCCACACGTAGCCGGGGGTGGCGCCGGGAGCCATGGGCACGTCACGGACCGGATAGCCCACGAGCTGTCCAGGGCCGTGGTAGGTGACGTCGCCGCCCCGATCGGTGGACACCAACTCCGCACCGACCGATGCCGGGTCGATGAGGACGTGGTCGAACTTGGCCCGGACCCCGAGGGTGTAGGTGTGAGGATGCTCGAGGAGCAGCAACCAGTCGCCGGATCCGGTCCCGGCGCCCCACAAGGCCCGCTGCAGGGCATCGGCGTCGCGGTAGCGGACCCGGCCCAGCCACCGGAAACGAAGAGGCGAGCTCACAACTCCGGCGCCCAATCCCGGCCTTCGAGGTTGCTCTTGATGGCCGCCAGGAAGGCGGCAGCGTAGGCGCCGTCGAACGCCCGGTGGTCCCAGGAGAGCACCAGGTTGCCCACCGGATGAATGGCGATGCCGTCACTGCCGTCGGACAGCTCGATGGCCACCGGCCGCTTCTTGACACCGTCGGTCGAGAGGATGGCCACCTGAGGCTGGTTGATGACCGGCACGGTGATGAGGGTCCCGAACGGTCCGGCGTTGGTGATGGTGAATGTCCCCCCGGAGATGTCGTCCATGGTCAGCTTCCGGCTTCTGGCCTTCTTGGCCAACCCCGATATGTCCCGGGCCAGCTGACGCAGGCGCTTGCCGTCGGCTTGATGGATGACGGGGACGAGCAGGCCCTCGAAGTCAAGGTCCACGGCGATGCCCAGGTTCAGATCGTGGTGGACCACCAGGGCATTGTCACCGACCGAGGCGTTGACGTTGGGGAACTCCTCCATGGCGTCAACGGTGGCCCTGGCGATGAAGGGCAGATAGGTGAGACCGAAGCCCTCCGCCTCCTTGAAGCGGTCCTTCTCGGCCCGGCGGACCTCGTCGACCGCGTGATAGTCGACCTCGATAGCCACCATGGTGTGGGCCGAGGTGTGCTTGGAGCGGACCATGTGCTCGGCGGTCCGCCGACGGATGTTGGTGAAGGGCACGACCGTGTCGCTCTCGCCGGCTTCCACTCCACCGGCCGGGCCCGGGGTCGGGGTGGAGCTGGGGGCCGACGCCGCCGGCGAGGAGTCGGGCGCCTCGGCCGGCGTCTTGGCCGGCGCCCCTCGACCGGCGCCATTGCCTGCGCTCTGGTGGTCGATGACCTCGAGCACGTCGGACCGGGTGATGCGCCCCCCGGCGCCGGAACCGCGGATCTCCGCAGGATCGAGATCGTGCTCGGTGATGAGACGGCGGACGACCGGCGAGAGGACCTTTCCGCCTTTCGCTGACGGGCGCGAAGGGGGCCGATTCTCGGTCGGTCGGGTCGAGCCGCCGCCGCTGCGCCGCTCGGCGGCCGGGGCCTTGCCCTCCTCGTCTTGCACCGACTCCTCCTGCTCGACCGATGGCGCCTGCGGTCCACCTTCAACGTCGCCGGACGGCTCGTCGGGGACAGAGTCGGCCACCGCGGGGACGGGGGCAGCGTCAGACGACGGCCCGGCGGCGGCATCCTCGATCGCCTGGGCGGCCACGGCGTCCTCCGCCGTGCCGTTGGCGTTGCCGGCCGACGACGACGGCGCGCCGCCGCTGGCTTCGTCGGAGATCACGGCCAGCCTGGTGCCCACATCGACCGTTTCACCTTCGGGGACAAGGATCTCGGCCACGACGCCGGCCGCCGGGGAGGGCACCTCGGAGTCGACCTTGTCCGTCGAGACCTCGAAGAGGACCTCGTCTTCGGCGATCTCGTCGCCGACCTGCTTCATCCATCGTGTGATCGTCCCCTCGGTGACGGTCTCACCGAGCTGGGGCATGGTGATGTCAGCCAACGTGCAGGCCTCTTCCGGTCAGGGCGAGCACGGTCTCGCCGAAGGTTTCCGACAGTGTCGGATGGGGCTGGATGTAGGGAGCCACCTCGTTGGGGGTGGCCTCCCAGTTGACAGCCAGATAACCCTGACCCAGCTGCTCGGTGACCCACGGGCCGACCATGTGCACCCCGAGGATGCGTCCGGCGGTGCCGTCGGGGGTCTTCTCGCAGATGACCTTCACCAGGCCTTCGGGCTCACCAATGATCAAGGCCCGCCCGTTGCCGCCGTAGGGATCCTTCTTGGCGACCACGTCATAGCCGGCCTCGATGGCTGCCTCCTCGGACAGGCCGGCGAAGGCCACCTCGGGGTGGCAGTAGATGCACCAGGGCACCTTCGTGTAGTCCACGGGGACCACGGTGTCGGCACCGTCGAGGATCTGATCGATGATCATCGCGCCTTCGGCGAAACCGACGTGGGCGAGTGCCGGCGTGGCCACGAGATCACCCGCCGCGTATACGCCGGGCTGGGCGGTGCGCATGTGGTCGTCGACGGTGACGAAGCCGCGGTCGTCGACCTCCACCGCGGTGGCGGCGAGGCCCAGATTGTCCGAAAGAGGCCGGCGGCCGACGGAGACCACGACGGAATCGACGGTGATCTCCTCACCCTCACCGAAGTGAACGGTTGTCGAGGCACTGTCGGAGGCCGGGGTGTGCCCGCTGACCTTGACACCGGTCCGTACGTCGATGCCCCGCTTCTTGAACGAGCGCAGAACGACGCTGGTGACATCGGAATCACAGCCCGGCAGGATCTTGGGAAGGGCCTCGAGGATGGTCACCCGGGTGCCCAGGTCGGACAACATGGATGCGAACTCGCAGCCGATCGCTCCACCGCCGATGACCACCGCGGAGCCAGGCAGGTCCTCGAGGTCGAGCATCTCGTCGGAGGTCATGACCAGCTTGCCGTCGACCTCAAAGCCGGGGATGGTCCTCGGCACAGAGCCCGACGCCAGGACGATGTGGGTGCCCTTGAGCTCGGTCCCATCGTCGACGTGTACGACGTGGTCCGCTCCGAGGGTGCCGACCCCCTCGAAGGTCGTCACCTTTCTTTTCTTGAGCAGTCCCTGGAGGCCTTTCCAGAGCCCGCCGACGACCTTCTGCTTTCGGGCCTGGCTCTGGGCGAACTCCAACTTGGGCTGGTCCACCGAGATGCCGAACTCCTGGGCCCCGGACACGGTGCGGAACACCGTCGCCGTCTCCAAGAACTCCTTGGCCGGGATGCACCCCCGATGCAGGCACGTACCACCCACCCGCTCCTTCTCCACGATGGCGATGTTGAGTCCTGCAAGGCCGCCGCGCAGAGCCGCTGCGTAACCAGCCGGACCTCCTCCGATGACGACGACGTCGAACTCCTGGGCCGTGGGGACCACCTCCTTGGCAACGGCGTCGAGCCTACTTCGCCTCGTCACCGTCACCGTGGGGGCGCCCGGCCTATATTGAGGCCATGGAGCCCACCATCACGGACAACGAGACCGCGACCGACGAGACCGCAGACGACGACCCTGGCGTCGAAGAGGAGCTCCTTGTTGAGGAGATCTCCATCGACGGGATGTGCGGGGTCTACTGATCACCCCCATGACGGCGGCATCGGTCTGGGATCCGGCGCGGCAGTACCGGCTCCATCCGAGAGTCGCGCTCCGGCCCGAGCCGTTCGGGGCGTTGGCCTACCACTACGACAGCAGGCGGCTGACCTTCCTGCGTTCACCGCTGCTCGTCGATGTGGTGAAGGGCCTGGAGGATCACGCTTGCGCGGCGACGGCCGTCGACATCCTGGTTCCGCAACCTCGTCACGCGTCATTCCTCGAAGCCCTCTCCGCTCTGGCGGAGTCCCACTTCATCCAACCCATCGAAGCCGGAGACCAAGATGCTGACCGATGACCTCAAGGAGGGTCTCGACGCACCCATCTGTCTGACCTGGGAGCTGACCTACGGTTGCAACCTGGCTTGCATCCACTGCCTGTCTTCGTCGGGTCGGCGCGACCCCGACGAGCTCACCACCGCCGAGGCCGAGGCCGTCATCGACGAGATGAAGGGCATGCAGGTCTTCTACGTCAACATCGGCGGCGGGGAGCCGACCATCCGCTCCGACTTCTACGAGTTGGTGGACTATGCGGTGGGCAACGGGGTGGGCGTCAAGTTCTCCACCAACGGATCCACCATCAACGCCGAGCGCGCCCGGCGTCTGGCCGCCACCGACTACCTCGACGTGCAGATCTCCATCGACGGGGCCGACGCCGCCACCAACGACGCCATGCGCGGCGAGGGATCATTCGCGTCCGCCCGCCGGGCCATGGACCATCTGGCCGCCGCCAACTTCGGTCCGTTCAAGATCAGCGTGGTCGTGACCCGGGAGAACGTCTCGCAGCTCGACGGCTTCAAGGGGATGGCCGACGCCTACGGAGCCCAGCTGCGCCTGACCCGGCTGCGACCCTCGGGTCGCGGTGCCGACACCTGGCACCGACTGCACCCGACCGACGAGCAACAGCGATCCCTCTACCACTGGTTGCTGGACCATCCCGACACGTTGACGGGGGACTCGTTCTTCCACCTTTCCGCCCTCGGCGAGGCCCTCCCCGGGCTCAACCTGTGCGGGGCCGGCCGGGTGGTGTGCCTGATCGACCCCGTCGGTGACGTCTACGCCTGCCCGTTCGTGCTTCACGGGGACTTCCTGGCTGGCAACGTCCGTCATCCCGGCGGGTTCGCCAAGGTGTGGGCCAGCTCTGAGCTGTTCGCCGAGCTGCGCAGGCCGGCATCGGCTGGAGGGTGCGCCTCCTGCGGTTCCTATGATGCCTGCGGCGGTGGCTGCATGGCCGCCAAGTTCTTCACCGGGATCCCCCTCGACGGCCCCGACCCCGAGTGCGTCACGGGCCACGGCGCCGAGGCCCTGGCCCTGGTGGGCGCAGGCTCCGCCCCCTCACCCGGCCCTGGGCATTCGGCGCCGGTCCGACTTCTCGCTCGTCGTCGCTGAATCGTCACGAGCGGTTTGCGCCCATGACGGGGGGGATGCCATGACGGTGGGGTTGCCAGACGCCTTCGCCGGCCTGGTCATCGTGTCGGGCCACGGGGGGAGCGCCGAGCCGCTTGGCGCCGCAGTCGCCCCGTTGACCGGCGAGGGCCGGCTGGGCCCCGCCCTGCGTCGCCAGGGGGTGGCGGCTGCATCGGCCAACGGCGTCCTCGGCGACCCTACCGGTGCCTCGGCGGACGATGGGCGCCGGCTGCTGGAACGCTGGAGCAAGGACCTGATAGCCAGGGTGGCGGGGTGGCCGTGAGCCCCATCGGGCCTGGCCGAGCAGGCGACGCCGGCGAGGGGGCCGACGATGGTGGCCGGGTGGCTCTGATCACCGGCGCCGCCCGGGGCATAGGAGCGGCGACCGCTCGGCGCCTGGCCGCCGCCGGATGGCGCCTGGTGCTCGTCGACCGCTGTCATGACGATCCGCACCTGACCTACGAGCTGAGCACCGCCGCGGACCTGCAGTCGACCGTCGACGCCTGCGGCGGGCCCCGACGGGCCATCGGCATCCACGCCGACGTCCGGGATCAGACCGCCCTCGACGCTGCGGCGACGACCGCCCGAGATCGTTTCGCCGGCCTGGACGCCGCCGTGGCCGTCGCCGGATGCATTGCCGGGGGACGCCAGGCCTGGCGCATCGACGACGACCAGTGGGCGACCATGATCGGCGTCAACCTCGAGGGCGTCTGGCGCCTGGCCCGAGCGACCATTCCCGTGCTCTTGGAACGATCCGAACCTCGATACGGGCGTTTCGTGGCCGTGGCTTCGAGCGGCGGCATGCTCGGGCTTCCCCTCCTTTCCGCATATTGCGCAGCCAAGCACGGTGTGGTCGGCTTGGTGCGAGCTCTGGCCGCCGAACTGGGGCCGTTGGGCATCACCGCCAATGTCGTGTCTCCCGGATCCACGGCAACCGCCATGCTCGATGCCAGCGCTGCGGTCTACGGGCTGGGCGGGACAGCGGAGTTCGCCACCCACCACCTGCTCCCCCGGCTGCTCGACGCCGATGAGCCTGCCGCCCTCCTGGCCTGGTTGTGCGGTCCCGACAGCGGCGGGATCACCGGTGCCGTCCTGCCGGTGGATGCCGGGATGACGGCCCACTGATGCGACTCAGCTGCCTTCCCACGCTTGCGGGCCGGACCGCTCGTCACAGACGCAGGGAGTGCCCCCACAGCGTGGGCAGCCATGGGCGTAGCGGGCCACGGCGTCGTCGCAGGACAGCCCCATCTGGTTGGCTAACGACGCCAGCCAGGCCAGGACGTCACCCAGCTCGTGGCGCTGCTGGTCGGCCGTGCCCTTCCGCACCGCCTGGGCCAGCTCACCCAGCTCCTCGGCCAACCAGGCCACGGTGGAAGGGACGCCCCGTGTCTGATCCCGACGACCGTAGACGGCGTCAATGTTGGCCTGAAAGGCCTGGAGATCCATGCGCCGGACGCTACCGCTGCAGCGGCCCGGGGCTCCCGGGACCGGTACGGTGGAGCGGAGGTGACACAGCAAACCGGAGGTGGCCGATGCAACGCTTAAGTCCGCTGGATTCGTCGTTCTTGCACATCGAGGATGCCTCCAGCCCCATGCACATCGCCTCGATCGCCGTCTTTGACGGACCACCACCGGCGTTCACCGATGTGACGACCATGGTCGCATCCAAGCTGCCGTTGGTGCCCCGCTACCGCCAGAAGGTGCGCTTCGTGCCCTTCGGGCTCAACCGCCCGGTGTGGGTCGATGACGTCCATTTCGACCTCGGGTACCACCTTCGACACACCGCTCTTCCGGCTCCCGGAAGTGACGACCAGCTTCGCAACCTGATCGGTCGGATCATGAGCCAGACGCTCGACCGATCCAAGCCACTGTGGGAGATGTGGATGGTGGAGGGTCTGGAGGACGCGCACTGGGCCCTGATCTCCAAGAGCCATCACGCCATGGTCGACGGGGTGTCGGGCACCGACCTTCTGGCGGTGATGCTCGACACCTCTGCCGATCCGGTCAGAGCGGAGATCCCGCCGTGGAACCCCGAGGCGGAGACGAGTCCGGCTGAGTTCATGGGCGCAGCGCTGGCCGAGCGACTGGTCAGTCCCTACGAGGGACTGCGCAGCGTCCGATCGATGGTCCGACGCCCCCGGCGCCTGCTCAGCGAGATCGCCACCACCAGCAAAGGCCTGACCAGCATGCGCGGCCTGGTCCGCAGGACCGAGGAGTCGTCGCTGAACGGCCCCATCGGTCCCCATCGGCGCTACACCTGGACCCGGGGCAGCGTCAGCGACGTCAAGACCATCCGCAAAGCACTCGGGGGGACCCTCAACGACGTCGTGCTGGCCGCCATCACCCAGGGTTTCCGGCAGTTGTTGATGTCACGCTGCGAGAACGTCGAGGATCGCCAGATCCGCAGCCTCGTTCCCGTGTCGGTGCGCAAGCCCGGCCAGAAGGGCAGCTACGACAACCGTGTCTCGGCCATGTTCGCCGAGTTGCCCGTCGGGATCGCCGATCCCGTCGAGCGGCTTCACGCCGTCACCGCCCAGCTGCACGATCTCAAGGAGTCGAGTCAGGCGGTTGCTGGTGAGACCCTCACGTCCCTCGCCGGCTTCGCCCCGCCGGCGCTGCTCTCCGCCGGTACCCGGGTGGCCATGCGCATACCGCAGCGAAACTTGAACACCGTCACCACCAACGTCCCCGGTCCCCGGATGCAGCTGTATGCGGCGGGCCGAAAGATGCTCGAGGCCTTCCCCTATGTGCCCTTGGCTGGCCAGGTGCGCATCGGCGTGGCCATCTTCAGCTACCTCGACACGCTCAACTTCGGGATCACCGGTGACTCGGAGTCCAACCCGGACCTCGACGTCCTGGCCGCCGGTATCGCCGACGGCCTGGCCGACTTGAAGAAGGCCGCCGAGAAGACCTGAGGGGCCGACATGAAGCTGAAGCTTGACCTCCATGACATCTACAACCGCGGTGACGACATCGACCGGGCCTTGCGGGCCGTGATGGCCGAGGCGGTAGCCACCAAGGCGTCGATGGTGGAGATCATACCCGGCAAGGGCAGCGGTCAGCTGAAGAAGCGGGTGCTGCGCTTCCTCGACCAAAAGGACGTCAAGACGCTGTACTCCCGGGTGGAGAAGGACTCCAAGAACTTCGGGAGGATCTTCGTTCACTTCCGATGGAGGTGATGATCATGCCTCGGAGAGGCCCGATCACAGACCGCCGACCAGCGACCCGGCACTCGGCTTGTCGGCGTTGCCTTGCGCCGATGCGTCGCCCCGCCCGGCACCCATCCGCCCCTCCGCCGTCCCCGAGGCCAACTTCCGCCACAACTGGGTGTAACTGCGGTACTCGAGCTCGGAGGTGATGTAGCCGGCGGCGGCCAGCTCACGGTGATAGGTCGGCAGGTTGCGCCAGGGCACGCCCATATCGACGTGATGGGAGAGGTGCCAGCCGATGTTGTAGGGCACCATGAAGAAACGGGCCACCAGGTGCTGGCGGACGGTGTGGGTGGCGAAGCGGCGATCTCCGTTGCGCTCCATGCCTCCGTGCTCGGCAATGGCCCGCAGCCGGTTGATGACCCGCCATTGGGTCATCCACGGCAGCAACCACATCACCCAGTACAGCCACCAGTGACCGGAAACGGCTGACACGACGATGAAGACCATTTGCAGTCCCATGATGCGCCGAGCGTGGTGCTTGATGCCGTCGACCCGCAACCCTCGAAACAGCCCTACCAGATTCTTGTAGCCGGAGATGCCCACGGCGTCACGCACCAGCTTGCGCCGCAGTGACCGGCGACTCACCGGATAGCCGACATAGAGGTTCATGTCCGGCTCGTTCGGCCCGAACTCCTCCTTGTGGTGGGCCATGTGCCCCCGTCGGTACAGGTCGGTGATGATGAACGCCGGATAGCCCACCACCCAGCGACCGAAGAGATCGTTGACCTTGGTGTTGGAGAGCAGGAGGCGGTGGGCGGCTTCGTGGGACAGCGCAGCGAACATGGCGTGAGCCCGGCCCATCAACAAAAAGCACACCACATAGGCCCACCAACGGTCGATCACGGCCGCGGCCACGATCAAGCCGAATGACTGCGCCCACACCGAGGCGATGGCCATGGCGTTTCGTCCGTTCGGGATCCGACGCAACCCGACCCGGATCTCGGGGATGGCCTTGCCGCTGATCATCAACCGCTCGGTGGGAAGGACCTTGGGCGCCGCCGCCGGTGATGGGAGCATGGTCGTGACCATGGACCACATGTTACAGTTCGTCGAAGCAACTAGTCAATCATGTAATGACGCTGGTGACGTCCGCGCTGAGGAGCTCCCGTTGACCGATGCCACCCCGACCTTTCGATCGCTGCGCTACGGGGTCGCCGGGCGCCTGGCCCACATCACCCTCGATCGGCCCGAACGGTTGAACGCCATTGACCAGTTCATGCCTGCGGAGATTCACGCAGCGGTGGAGTTGGCCAATGACGACTCGGACGTCCACGTCATCGTGGTGGGCGGTGATGGCCGCTCCTTCTGCGCCGGCTACGACCTCAAAGCCTTTGCCGAGGAGGGCCTTGGCACCCAAGGGACCGTGTGGGACCCCATCAAGGACTACCGGGGGATGAAGCGGAACACCGACGATTTCATGTCGTTGTTCCGGTCGGCAAAGCCCACCATCTGCAAGGTTCAGGGCCACGCCGTCGCCGGCGGCAGCGACATCGCCCTGTGCTGCTCACCGGTGACACCATCGACGGGCGCCAAGCGGCCGAGTGGGGGCTGGTGCTCGACTCGGTGCCCGCCGAGCATCTCGATGCCCGGGTCGAGGAGCTGGCCGGACGGGTGGCCGGCGTACCGGTCAACCAGCTGATGATGCAGAGGCTGATGATCAACCAGGCCTACGACAACATGGGTCTGCACGGCACCCAGATCCTGGCCACGCTCTTCGATGGCATCACCCGCCACTCTCCCGAGGGGCGGTGGTTTCAGCAGCTGGCAGCCGATGAGGGGTTCCACGCCGCCGTCGAGTGGCGCGACTCGGGACGGTGGGTCCCCGAGGGCGGATCGGCCGACGCCCCCACCGTGTCGAACGGCGATGCACGAAACGACAAGGGGTTCCGGCCATGAGCGCCGACGACCGAACCGTCAGCGACCGACCCGTCACCGTGTCCGATGAGGGGCAGGTCCGCATCGTCACCATCGACCGTCCGGAGCGACGCAACGCCGTCGACCGACCGACCGCCGCCGCCCTCGAGGCGGCATTCGCCGACTTCGACACCGATCCCGACGCCGACGTCGCCGTCCTGACCGGCGCCGGCGGGACGTTCTGTGCGGGCGCCGATCTGAAGGCGGTGGCGGAGGGGCGAGGCAATCGGGTGACCGAGGACGGCCCGGGACCGATGGGGCCCACCCGCATGCTGCTGTCCAAGCCCGTCATCGCCGCCGTCGAGGGGTTCGCCGTCGCCGGGGGCCTGGAGTTGGCGCTGTGGTGCGACCTGCGGGTGACCGCCGAGGACGCCACCTTCGGGGTCTTCTGCCGGCGCTGGGGAGTTCCGCTCGTTGACGGGGGAACGATCCGCCTCCCTCGCCTGGTGGGCCACAGCCGAGCCCTCGACATGATCCTCACCGGTCGGGCCGTGGCCGGGCCCGAGGCCGTGGCCATGGGCCTGGCCAACCGGATGGTGCCGCCCGGACAGGCCTTGACCTCCGCCGTCGAGCTGGCCGCTCAGATCGCTTCGTTCCCCCCGGGGTGCATGCGCAGCGACCGCCTGTCGTCCTACGAGCAGTGGGGGCTCGGCCTCGACGAGGCCTTGGTTCGCGAGTTGCGCCACGGGGCCGAGATCATCTTCGGCGGGGAGACCATCGAGGGGGCGTCCCGCTTCGCCTCCGGGGAGGGACGCCACGGTGTCTTCCCGAGCTGAGCGGCGGGGCCGAACCGCACCGCTTCACCGTGCAGTCGTGGGAGGGAACGGAGGTGCGTGGGGCTAGCGTCACCGGCGTGCCAGCAGCTTCAGCCGGCGAAGGTGGGCCCGGCCTACCCGCCGGGTGGGGCCTGAGGCTTGACCGGCACACCGTTCGCCCCCGGGCGGCGATCCTGATCGGCGGCTTCCCCGTGCGTGCGCTGCGCCTGAGCGACGGCGGCTCACGCCTGATCGACACCTGGTCGGCCGGTGGCGTCGTTTCACCCCGGGTCGGCGCCCGGCGACTGGCCCGCCGGCTCACCGACGGGGGCGTTGCCCATCCTCTCCCCCATCCCACCGGCGACGATCCTCATCTGACCGTCACCACCGTCATCCCTGTTCGTGACCGAGTCGCCGGTCTGGCCGTCACCTTGGGCGGGATGACCGATGACACGGACGTGGTGGTGGTCGACGACGGTTCGACCGACGCCGCTGCGCTGCAAGCCGCCGCCGATCTTCGACCAGGGCCGACGACGGTCCTCCGCCACCCGCAGTCGAGGGGCCCGGGCGCCGCCCGCAACACCGGCTGGAGGCAGGCGGACGGCGATCTGGTGGCCTTCGTGGACGCCGACGTCGAGCTCCCAGCGTCTTGGCTGACCGGATTGGTCCCCCACTTCGCCGACCCTACGGTTGCCGCCGTAGCCCCCCGCGTGGTCGCCGTTGCCGGTTCGTGTTGCCCGGCGTGGTTGGCCGCCTACGAGGCGGTCCGCTCCCCGCTCGACCTGGGCGACCAGCCGGCCCCCGTCCGGCCCCGCAGCCGAGTGTCGTACGTGCCCACCACCGCCCTGGTCGTGCGCCGCCGGGCCCTGGCCGACCTCGGTGGCTTCGATGAGGCAATGCGCACCGGGGAGGATGTCGATCTCATCTGGCGCCTGGCGGAGGCCGGCTGGCGGGTCCGCTACCAGCCCGACATGGTCGTCGCCCATCCGAGCCGCCAGCGGCTGGGGGCCTGGGTCGGCCAGCGAATCGACTACGGCCGGTCGGCGGCGCCCCTCTACGCCCACCACGGCCCGGCGGTTGCCCCCCTGGTCATCTCCGCGGAGGCTGCGGCGGTCGGCGCCGCCGCTCTCTTCGCCCACCCGGTGATCGCCCTGGCCATTGCCGCCACGGCCGTGGGCCGCGTCACAGCTCGCCTCGGCCGGCATACCCCCCGTGGAGCGCTGACCCGCCTGGCGGTGCTGGCCCAGGGCCGGGCCATGGCCGCCAGCGCAGAGGCCGCCCGTCGGGTGTGGTGGCCGCTGGCCGTCGCCACCGCGGTCGTCTCGCCGAGAAGTCGACCGGCACTGCTGACGGCGTTCGTCTTTCCCGCCCTGCTGTCATGGGTCCGGAACCGCCCGGCTGTCGATCTGCTGCGATGGAGCCTCCTGTACGTGGCTGACGACGTGGCCTACGGCATCGGCGTGTGGGCGGGCGTGGCCCGCACCGGCGAGGTCGGCGCACTCCGTCCCGTCATCAACTACCGGGCTCGTGGTGGGAGCGCTCGGTAGTCGATGAAGATTCAAGTCGAGCACCAGCAAGTCATGGACATGACCACGACGCGTCGGCGTCGCCCATCACGACAAGGTGCCCAGCGAGGCCAGGCCGTCCTCGCCAAGGCGGCGCAGCTCCTCCACGTGCACGGCAGCGAGCGCCGCCAGCTTCTTCTCACCGGCATCGGTCAGCGTCAGGCGCTGGCGCCGCCCGTCCTGCGGATCGGGGTGGCGCCTGACCAACCCGGCGACCACGGCTCGGTCCACCAGCTCTACGGCTGAGTGGTGACGCAGCTTGAGGGCGTCGGCAATGTCACCGACGGTGGGCGCAGCCCCTGGGCCGGCTCCTCGGATCATCACCATCAGCTGATACTGACCCGGCGTGATCCCGGCCGCCCGGGCTGCCTCTTCCGAGAACCGCAAGAACGTACGCAGCGCCCTGCGGAACTGCGCCAACGTCCTGTACTCGGCATCGGTGACCGTGCGCCCGCCCAGTGATTCCATCGGCCCACGATATGCTCTGTCGGAAGCCCAGGGCGATCCCACCGAGGTGTTCCGCCTGGGCGGCCTATCCCGACCGGGCCAGACCCCGCTGCTGCTCAGCCGCCCGCTGATCAGCCTGGCGCTCCGCCACCCGTCTGACCCGCTCGAGGTAACCCATGAGCCGGTCCCGGGACTCCTCGGCTTCTCCGTCGAGACCGACCAGGCAGTCAAGCCCCCAGGCCCGCAACACCACCGGCACCAGGATGTGCTCGTAGTGGACGGAGAAGTCGTAGATCCCGGCCCCGGCGATGGCCGACGCGTAGGCACCGAATCCGTCGATCCCCGTCCCGGGCATCTCGAAGCTGCGCACCTCCAGGTCGACGGCCTTGACCATCTCGGAGGGGTCGAGCTCGGCCGCGGCGGCGGCCAGGTCCCGATAGAAGAGAAAGTGCAGGTTCTCGTCGGCCGCCACGCGAGCGTTGATCGCCGCCCCCGGCTCATCGCCGAGCAGGCGACCGGTGTTGCGGTGAGCGATGCGGGTAGCCAGCTCCTGGAGGGTGACATAGACCAGGCCGGCGATGGCGCCCCGGCCCTGGCGCATGCCGTCGAAGCCGGTGCTGACCTGGGTCATGCGGGCCCGCTCCAGGGCTACCGGGTCGACGGCCCGGGTGACGATCAGCCAGTCGCGCAGGACGATCGAGTGGCGGTGCTCCTCCGCCGTCCACCTTCGGTTCCATTCGCCCCAGATGTCGTCACTGCCGTACATGCTGTGCACGGCGTGGAGGTAGTAGGGGAGGTTGTCCTCGGTGAGCAGATTGACGATCAGCGCGCTGCGCACGGCGTCAGGCAGGGGAAACTCGTCGGGATCCCACTCCTGGCCGGGAACGAAGTCCCGGGCCTGGCCCCAAGGGATCAGCTCGTGGGGGAACCACTCCCGGGCACGTTCGAGGTGACGCTCGAAGAGCGTTCGGGCCACCGGGGCCAGCGCTTCGAGTCGACCGGGGTCGTCCATACCCTCCAGGTTAGTGGCGGGGGACCGTCGCCGATGGGGCGCGCCGACACCCCTAAGCTCCTCTCGGTGACCAGACAAGGAGCGTCCCGGGAGGCCATCGAGTCCCACTACGACGTCGGAGCGGACTTCTATGCCCTGTGGTTGGACCGTCGCCTCACCTACTCGTGCGCCCTATGGCCGAACGAAGAATGGCCGAACGAAGAATGGCCGAACGACGATCTGGAGGCGGCCCAGACCGCCAAGCTGGATCTGCACGCCCGCTGGGCTGGGGCCACCCGGGCGACAGCCGGCGGGGACCCAGCAGCGGTACGCCGGGTGCTCGACGTAGGCTGCGGGTGGGGCAGCATGCTCAGCCACCTGGTCGACCACTACGGGGTCACCAACGGCACCGGACTGACGTTGAGCTCCGACCAGGCGGCGACCATCACCGCCGCCGGCCGCTCCGAGATCGCTGTCCATCTAACCGACTGGCGCGACCACCACCCCGTCCTGCCTTACGACGGGATCGTGTCGATCGGTGCCTTCGAGCACTTCGCCCATGGGGGCCTGGACGGCGCCGAGCGGCGCGACGTCTACGAGCAGTTCTTCGAGCGGTGCTGGACATGGCTGCGTCCCGGAGGTCGCCTGTCGCTGCAGAGCATCGCCATGGAGGACGAGTCCGGTGGTGACGGACCGCTTACCAACTTCTTGTCCCGTGACGTCTTTCCCGAGTCCGCGCTGCCCCGCCTCTCCGACATCGTCACCGCCGCCGACCGGTGGTTTCGCATCCAGGCCGTTCGCTCCGACGCCGCCCACTACGAGCACACGTTGCGTCTGTGGCAACGACGCCTCGAGGCCCACAAGGCGGAGGCCACCGAACTGGCCGGCCGGGCCACCTACCGTCACTACCTGCGCTACCTCCGCGTCTGTCGGGCCATGTTCGACCGGGGCAACTGCACGCTGTATCGGGTTGGTTTCCTTCGCCGGAACGACCCCGACCGTCTCGATGCCGCCCTCGGCGCCCGGTCTCCTGCGAACCCTTCTCAGGGCGTCGTGATCTCGAGCAACTGATCCTGGACTTGGGCCTGGCGACGGACGCCCCGCCCACCGATGAGGGCGTAGGCGGCCCCGCCGACCACGGCGCCGAGCAGAATCGAGAAGTCGGCGCCGTGGGTGGCGGCCGAGACGGGGCTGACGTAGAAGTTGGTGTTGATGGTCAACACAGCGGCGCCGCTGCCGAGGATCTGGGCGATGATGGCCGGCCAATGGATGCCGCCGGAGCGCCAGTACAACGATCCGGGATCGGTGCGTTGCAGTTCGCCGGGGACATAGCGATACCGGCGTAGAGCCCAATCGACGAGGAACACCGCCATCCACGGGGCGATCCAGGCCACCACCAGGGACACGAAGTCGCTGAGGAGGGTGTTGAACGACGAGGAGAAGATGGCGTACGCCGTCAGGCCCCCAGCGATCACCGTGTCGAGGAGGACGGCCTGCCAGCGTCGGAGAGGCAGACCGATGGCCTGGAGGGTGACCCCCGATGAGTACAGGTCGAGGCTGCTGATGGCAAAGACCTGCATGATGGCCACCACCAGGAACGGAACCAGGAACCATGCGGCGAAGGCGTGAGGGAAGTTGTGGACCGGGTCGCCTGCCGCACTGGGCACGTAGGTGGCGACGGCGGCGCCCAGGAGCATGACCACCACCTGGGGGATGGCCGCGCCGGCCAGGATCCATCCGAGGATGGCCGGCTTGCTCGACCTGCGGGGCAGGTAGCGGGAGAAGTCGTTGCCGTTCTCCACCCATCCGAGCCCCGAGAGGGTGATCACGAAGGTCATCCCGACAACGAAGGTCTGCCAGCCCACCCCGTGGGACGGCGCCGACAGGTGTGCCTTGTGGACGGTCAGCACGGCGAGGAGGACGTAGAGGACCATGAATGGTGCGATCAGCACCCGGAGGGCCTTGATGATGCTGGCGTGTCCGAACAACGGCAGCACACCCTGGAGCGCGGCGGCAGCCACGATGATAATGATCTTGGTGGTGGTTGTGGCGTGCCCGCCGGCTTTGGCGACCAGGGCGAGGGCGGCCAGGGTGGCCAGGGTCAGGCCCTCAGTCTCGAAGCCCACCTGGGTCAACCAGTTGAGGACGGCCATGATTCGCGATCCGTTCGGCCCATAGGCCGCCCTACCGATGATGCACACCGTGGTTCCTGCGTCGGGGCCCTGGAGGCTGCACCGCCCGAGGAGGAGGTAGGAGAGGTTGCCGACGATGATGAGCACGGCAGCCTGGGTGAAGCTGAACCCGAACGTCATGAGCACGGCGCCGTAGACCAGGTACTCGAACTGCAGCGACGACGAGCACCACAGGGCGAACAGATCGCGGGGGCGCGCCCAGCGCTGGTTCTCGGGAACGAACCCTGTGCCCCGCTGCTCGATCCGAAAAGCCCGAGCCTGGTCGCCGATGGCGAGCTGGGGGGAGGCGACCGGGGGGGTGATGCTCATGGCACAACCCTGGTCGGGCGCCCGCTCGACGTCAAGAAGAGCGCTCCGGGCGTCAGCGATACACCTCATTCGCCCGAAGCTTTACCTCGTCGCCCGGACGCAGCTGGGCAACGACTCCGAGATCGCCGTCGTCGACCACGGCAACGACCGGGTAGCCGCCGGTCACAGGGTGATCGCGCAGGAACACGACCAGCTCGTCCGATGGGGTCAACTGGATGGCCCCGGTGACCAGGCCCTCAGGGGCCAGCTCTTCTTGCCGGGCCCGGCCCAGGGATGGCCCGTTCAGGCGCACCCCCACCCGGTTGCTGCTGGGGGCCACCGTCCACGTCGCCGAGACCAGGAGGTGGTGGCCGTCGGCACTGAGCCAGTCGGCGCGCGGACCGGGAGCGACCTGGAGCGTCACCGGCGGGGCGGCCAGGGCCACGGGAGCGACGTCCACGCCGGGGCGCCGGCCGCAGTCCACGCCGAGCGCCACCACGTCTCCGGCTCTGAGGGCCGGTGGGCCGAGACCACTGAGGACGTCGGCCGAGCGGCTACCCAGCACGGTCGGCACCTCGAGGCCGCCGGACACGGCCACATAGGTGCGCAGTCCGGCACTCGCCGCGCCGATCTCCAGCGCCTGGCCGGAACGGAGATCGAAGGGGGCGTTGACGGCGCGGCCGACTCCGTCCACGGTGACGGTGGCGACGGCGCCGGTGACCACCACAGTCCGTCTGCTTCCCATGGGGCCACCCAGGCGCAAGGTCGGACCGCTCATCGTCGTCTCCAACACGGCGGCGTCCTCGCTGTTGCCGACCAGACGGTTGGCCAACGCCGCGCTGGGGGCATCGGCCGCTCCTGATGGGGGGACCCCGTCGCCGGCATGGCCGCTCCGACCGCGATCCTGCACGGTGGTGAGTGGTCCGGGATCGATCACCTCAAACACGGTGACCGGCGGGCCGCCATGCGGCGCCGGGTACGGCGGAGAGGGGGCCGGAGACGGGGCCGGCGAATTAGCGATGGCGGGTTCGGTCCGGGGCTGATGGCGGTCCCGCACCTCGACGAAGCGCACAGACGTGCCGGCGGCGAGCAGCGCCGCTGGCCGGCGGTGAGGGTCGAAGAGCACGGCGTCACTGGTTCCGAGCAGGTGCCAGCCACCGGGCGTGGAGCGAGGGTAGACGGCGCTGTAGCTGTCGGCGATGGCCACCGAACCGGCCGGCACCATCGCTCGGGGCTCGGACCGCCGCCCGACGACCAGGGTCTCGGGGAGACCGACAAGGTAGGCAAAACCGGGAGCGAAGCCCATGAACGCCGCTCGGTAGTTTGTCGCCCCGTGGATGGCAACAACCTCCGATGTCGTCAATCCGACCGTGGCCGCCACCGAGTCGAGATCCTCGCCGTCGTAGCGGACAGGGATCTCGATCTCGGTGGGCTCAGCAACAGCGGTCCGCTC
>JALZAH010000434.1 GCA_030948425.1 Actinomycetota bacterium | reverse complement strand
GCCGTGGCGGGCGGAGCCGCCGTAGGTGTCGACGATGATCTTGCGTCCGGTCAGACCGGCATCGGCGTGGGGTCCGCCCAACTCGAACTTCCCGGTCGGGTTGGCCAGCACCTGGTAGTCGTCGTCGGCGAAGCTCTCAGGCACGAGCGGCGCAATCACGTGATCACGCAAATCGGGCTTGAGCAGGGTCTCGAGGTCCACGCCGGGGTCGTGCTGGGTGGAGATGAGCACGGTGCGCAGCCTGGTCGGCTTGCCATCCTCGTAGTCGAAGGTGACCTGGGTCTTGCCGTCAGGCCGCAGGTAGTTGAGCACACCGGTCTTCCGGACGTCGGTAAGCCGCTCGGCCAGCCGGTGGGCCAACCAGATGGGCATGGGCATGAGGTCGGGGGTCTCGTCGCAGGCATAGCCGAACATCATCCCCTGGTCGCCGGCGCCCTGGGAGTTGAGAAGATCCTCGCCGCTGGTGCCCGAGCGGACCTCAAAGGCGGTGTCCACGCCCTGGGCGATGTCGGGCGACTGGGCCCCGATGGAGACGCTGATGCCGCAGGTCCGGGCGTCGAAACCCATCTCCGAGCTGTTGTAGCCGATGGAGCTGACGACCTGGCGGACGAGGGTGGGCACGTCGGGCCGGGCGGTGGTGGTCACCTCGCCGGCCACATGGATCAACCCGGTGGTGAGCATGGTTTCGCATGCCACCCTCCCGGCCGGATCCTCGCTCAAGACGGCATCGAGGACCGAGTCGGAGATCTGGTCCGCCATCTTGTCGGGATGACCCTCGGTCACCGATTCGGAGGTGAAGGTCCAGCGGGTCACATGCGCTCCTCATAGTGGTTGGCAGTCGTGGTGCAGCTCAACGGTGTCCCCCTCTGTCCGTCTCGTCCCCGGCCGGACGGCTCCGACGATAGGCGACGACGGCATCGACCACCGCAGCGGCCACCCTTTGCTTGTCGGCCAGCCCCACCTCCCGGGCGACACCGTCAGCGTCGACGATGACCACCGCGTTGGTGTCGTGGGAGAACCCCGCTCCGGGGGCGGCCACGTCGTTGGCCACCATCACGTCGACCCGCTTGGAGATCAGCTTGGCGGTGGCCAGGTCGACGAGGGCCTGCAGGCTGGCCGAGTCCCGACCGGTGGGATCGACCGTCTCGGCGGCGAAACCAACAAGCGTCTGGCCTGGGCGACGGCTGACGCCCAGGCCGGCGAGGATGTCTGTGGTCGGCTCGAGGACGAGATCGGGAACGCCACCCTCCTTCTTCAGCTTCCCGGCCACTGCCGTCATCGGCCGGAAGTCGGCCACCGCGGCGGCCATGACGATGATGTCGGCCGACGGGGCTCGCCCCGTCACGGTCGCCTCCATCTCCGCCGCCGTCTCCACCCACACGGCGGCGATGCCGGGCGCCACCGGTCGATCGGCGGTGGTGACCAACAGGACCGTGGCGCCCCGCTGCGCCAACTGCTCAGCCACGGCGTGGCCCTGCTTGCCCGACGAACGGTTGCCCACATAGCGCACGGCATCGATCGGTTCGCGGGTACCGCCGGCGGTGACCAGGGCGTGGAGGCCGGCCAGCTCCGAGCGTGCGGCCAGGAGCCGCGTGGCCGCCGCCACGATGTCCACCGGTTCGGCCAGCCGACCCTGGCCCTCGTCACCTCCCGCCAGGTGTCCCGTGACCGGCGCCACCACATGCACGTGGCGACGGACGAGGGTGGCCACGTTCTCGGCCACCGCTGGGTGCTCCCACATCTCGGTGTGCATGGCCGGGCACACCAGCACCGGGGCCCGGGTGGCGAGGAGGGTAGCGGTCAACAGGTCCGAGGAGATACCGGCGGCGTAGGCGCCAATCAGCCGTGCTGTGGCCGGAACGACGATGATGAGATCCGCCTTCTGCCCAAGGCGGGTATGGGGAATGGGCGACGGCCCGTCCCACAATGACGTCTGGGCCCGCTCGGACCCGAGCGCGGAAAAGGTCAGCTCTCCGACGAAGCGGGTGGCCCCGCCGGTGAGCACCGGGCTGACGTGGGCTCCGGCGTCGATGAGGCGGCGGCAGACCTCGACGGCCTTGTAGGCGGCGATGCCCCCACAGACCCCGAGCACGACCCGCCGCCCGGTAAGAGGCGGCGCAGGCTGGGCTATTCGCCGGCCTCGGGCTCCCCGGCGAGCTCCTCATCGGTGGGCCGGTGATAGGTGATCTTGGCCGCGGAGATCTCCTCCAGAGAGATCGACAGAGGCTTGCGGGACACGGAGGTCACCTGGGGAGGGACGATGGTGCCAAGGCCCTCGCCGAGCTGATTGAAATAGGAGTTGATCTGGCGGCCGCGCATGGCCGCCAGGGTGACGAGGGTGAACTTGGAGTCCACCCGCCCGAGCAGGCTCTCCAAAGGCGGGTCCATCATCGTTGGGCGGCGTTCGACCATGGGGGAAGCTCTCTCTTCGTCTGTGCCGGGCTGCCAGCCGGGGGGTGCGGCCCTAACAGCCGGAACGGTGTTGGCCCACTATACCGGCCAGCTCCACGGCCGCCCGGTTCACCTCGTCGTTGACGACCACGTGGTCGGCCAGGCTTCGCCCGTCGCGCTCCTCGTCGACACCCACCCGGACCCTGGCCTCCACGCTGTCGGGAGCGTCACCTCGACCTCGTAGCCGTTCTCGTTGCACCTCCACGGAGGGGGCCACGATCAACACGATGACGGCCTCGGGATAGCGGCTCCGGATCTGGCGGGCGCCGTCGAGCTCGATCTCGAGCAGCACGTCGCGCTCCGGTGGGGGGTCCGGCGTGGGCGTCCCGTACAGGTGGCCGTTGCCGGGAAAGGTCGTCCACTCGAGGAACCCACCACGCACCACGCGCTCCATGAACGCCGATCGGTCGACGAACACGTAGTCTTCGGCTCCCTCATCTCTCCGTCGCGGGCGGGTGGTCCAGGATCGGGAGAGCCACAACGACTTGTCGCTGTCCACCAGCCGCTGGACGACGGTGCCCTTGCCCACCCCGCCAGGTCCGGAGACGACGAAGATCAGGTGGTGGTGAGGCAACGGCGTGTGCTCCTGACCTACGGCGGGAGCTCAGGCCAGCTTCTCGAAGAGCTTCTTGCGCTGCTGGTCGCCCAGGCCCTGCACCCGGCGGGTCTCGGAGATACCGACCTCCTCCATGAGCCGTCGAGCCTTGACCTTGCCGAGCCCGGGGAGGGACTCCAGCACGGCGAGAACCTTCATCTTGCCGACGATCTCGTCGGCGTCCCCCTCCTCGAGCAGCTCAGCGAGAGTCAACGATCCCATCTTGAGCTTCTCCTTCAGCTCGGCTCGCACTCGTCGGGCGGCGGCCGCCTTCTCCAATGCAGCTTGTCGCTGAGCCGGGGTCAGAGCTGGGGGCAACGGCATGAGCCGCGACCCTAGCGCGAGGCGACGCCGGGCGGTCCATCCGCCACGCCAGCCTGGTACTCCGAGTTGCTCAGGACAGGGAGTCGACGAGACGCTGCGCCGCCCGCCGGCGGTCAGCTGCCGCCGTGACCGCCCGACCGATGACAAGCAGGTCGGCACCGGCGGTCAGGGCCGCTTCGGGAGTGGAGCTACGGGCCTGATCGTGGTGGTCCGTGCCGCTCGGGCGGATGCCGGGGACCACGGCAAGCAGGCCGGGGGCAATCTCCTTGGCTTCCGCTACGTCCTTCGCCGCGCAGACGACACCGCTACAGCCGGCGGCGGCCGCCGTCCGCACCCGGTTTCCCAGGATGTGATCGGGGGCGCTGGCGTCACTGGTGAGCACGGTGACCGCCAACACCCCCGGGGCCTCCAATCCGGCTCGCTGCGCCCCGTCCGCCAGGCCTGCCACCCCGGCGCGTAGCATGGCCTCCCCGGTGAAGGAGTGCATGGTCAGGTACGACACTCCGAGGGTCCCGAGGACGCGCGCCGTACGCTCCACGGTGGTGGGGATGTCGGCCAGCTTGAGGTCGAGGAACACCCGATAACCGATGGCGATCATCTCGGCAACGATGCTCGGCCCCCCGGCGGCGAACAGCTCCAGGCCCACCTTGACGACATCGAAGAAGGGATGCAGCTCCTGGGCCAGGCGGTTGGCGGCCACCGCATCATCAACGTCGAGAGCGAGCGCCAGCCGTGACCTGACCTCCGCACGAGTCCCGTCAGTGATCGCCATGGGCTCTTCCTACCAGGTCCCGGATGTGGCGGACGTGATGGCGGCGGCACCAGGTGGCCAGCTCCCGGCTCACCCGCTCGGGTGCTCGGGGATCGGAGAAGGTAGCGGTGCCGACGCTGACAGCGTCCGCCCCGGCGGCCAGCAACTCGGCGGCGTCGGCACCCGTCGTCACCCCCCCGACACCCACGATCGGGACCTCGGGTCGAGCCCGGCGACATTCGAAGACGGCCCTGACCGCCACCGGGTGCAGAGCCGGTCCTGACAGCCCCCCGCCGCCAGCACCGAGCACGGCCCGCCCCGTCACCGGGTCCAGAGCCAACCCCATGAGGGTGTTGACCAGAGTCAGGGCGTCGGCGCCGGCGTCAAGGACGGCGCCGGCGATGGCGGGTAGATCGGTGACGTTGGGACTCAACTTGGCCCACAACGGCAATCCGCAGGACCCGAGACCGTCCGCGATGGCTTCGACTGCGGCGGCTGCCGACGCCTGGCAATGAGCGAACATGTGGCGGCGGTCCTCAATGTTCGGACAGGAGATGTTGGCCTCGACAGCAACGATGGAGCGGGCCGGGCCGCTCCGATGCCCGGCCTCGACGACCGCGTCGGCCAGGATGGCCGCCACCTGTCGGTAGTCGGCCACCGTAAAGCCCCAGATGCTGGCTACCACCTTGGCCCCGGTGGCGGCCAGGGCCGGCAGGTCGACAGCGAGCCAGGTGGCCATGCCGGGGTTCTCCAGACCGACGCTGTTGAGCATCCCGGCGGCCACTGGGTGCAGACGGGGTGACGGGTTGCCGTCCCAGGGCCCGGCGGAGAGGGATTTGACCGTCACTGCTCCCAAAGCTGAAAGGTCCATGTAACGGGCCAACTCGCTGCCGTGGCCGGAGGTGCCCGACGCGGTGAGGACAGGGCTGACCAGCTCCACCCGCCCTACCCTGGTCCTGAGGTCGAGCGCCTTCACGATCAGTCGTCGAGCGGGAGCTGGTCGACGGCATGCAGCTCCTGGAGGCTGCGCACCATGCTGCGGGTCGCTCCGACTTCTCCCGCCCCCCGCTCGGCGATCCCGGCGGCCGCCGCCCGGGCGGCGGCCACGGTGGTCAGGCA
>JALZAH010000412.1 GCA_030948425.1 Actinomycetota bacterium | reverse complement strand
AGCCTGACGACCACATGACTGCCGAAGCCCCCGGTGACCCGTCGACGCTGTTCTCCGTAGCCGGCAAGAAGGTGCTCGTCACCGGCGGCTCCCGGGGGATCGGCTTCATGATCGCCCGGGGGTTCCTCGACGCCGGGGCCACCGTGATCATCTCCGCTCGCAAGGCCGATGCCTGTCAGGCGGCGGCCGATGAGCTCTCCCAGGTCGGGCCCTGCCAGGCGGTTCCCGCCGATGTGGCCACCCCCGAGGGGGCGGCCACCCTGGTCGCCGCGGTCGGAGCCGACCTCGACGTCCTCGTCAACAATGCCGGCGCCACGTGGGGCGCTCCCCTCGACGACTATCCACTCGATGCGTTCGACAAGGTCCTCGGCGTCAACGTCAAAGCCCCCTTCGCCCTCACCGTCGCCCTGTTGCCGGCCCTGCGCCGGGCGGCGTCGGCGACGGACCCGGCGCGTGTCATCACCGTCGGCTCCGTCGATGGCCTCACCGTGCCGTCGACCGAGAACTACGCGTACGCGGCCAGCAAGGCCGCCGTGCACATGCTCACCCGGCAACTGGCCCTCCGCCTGGCATCGGAGGCGATCACCGTCAATGCCATCGCCCCCGGACCGTTCGACTCGAAGATGATGGCGTTTCTCCTCGATGACCCCGACGGTCGGGCCGCGGTGGCCGGCCATGTGCCCCTCGGCCGGGTGGGTCGGCCCGACGACATGGCCGGGGCCGCGGTGTTCCTGGCGTCGAGGGCGGCGTCGTACCTGACCGGCGTCGTGCTTCCCGTCGACGGGGGCGTCAGCGCTCGGTGAACGAGCCGATCTCGACCGGGCGTCCCGGCCCCCGGGTGGCGCAGGCGGGTGGCGCCGGAGCGCATGCTGTTCGAGTGCGTGTCGAGCCGGTGTTCTTCGACGACCCCGCCGGGCTGCGGGCCTGGCTCGTCGACCATGCCCGCCACAGCAGAGAGCTGTTCGTCGGGTTCCACAAGGTCGGTACTGGCCGGGGCGGGCCGTCGTGGAGCCAGGCCGTCGATCAGGCTCTGTGCTTCGGGTGGGTGGACGGTGTGCGGCGCCGCATCGACGACGACACCTACGTCATCCGCTTCACCCCCCGGCGGCCGGAAAGCACCTGGAGCAAGGTCAACGTGGCCAAGGTCGAACGGTTGAGCGAAGCGGGGCTGATGACGCCCGAGGGGATGGCGGCGTTTGCCAGACGAGCTCCGGAGCGCACCGGCATCTACACCTACGAGCAGACTGACGCCCCGGCATTCACCGCCGAGGAGGAGACGACCTTCAAGGGACGCGCAGAGGCGTGGGCCTTCTTCGCCGACCAGGCCCCGTGGTACCGGCGGACCGCCGCCGGGTGGGTCACCCAGGCCAAGCGACCCGAGACTCGGGCCCGGCGACTGGTCGCGCTCATGGACGACTCCGCCGCCGGCCGGCGACTGCGTCAGTACGACCGGCGCGGCTGATCCGGCCGGCTTCGGGGCTGATCCCGCCGGGCTCCCGGGTAGCTTGCAGCCATGACCGACACCGACGGTAGCTACAAGCGCGATTCGCGCTATCTCGACGCCCGCATCACTGCCGACGGTCGTGACGGCTGGCCGGTCGAAGCCGGCCGGTACCGCCTTGTTGTCGCCCGCGCCTGCCCGTGGGCCAACCGGGCGATCATCGTCCGCCGGCTCCTCGGCCTTGAGGATTCGCTGTCCATGGGCCTGGCCGGTCCCACCCATGACGAGCGAAGTTGGACCTTCGATCTCGACCCGGGCGGGCGGGATCCGGTGCTCGGCATCGAACGGTTGGCCGACGCATACCAAAAGGCCCAACCGGGCTACGACCGGGGGGTGACGGTGCCGGCGATCGTCGACGTTGCCTCCGGTGCCGTCGTCACCAACGACTTCGCCCGCATCACCGTCGGCCTGGAGACCGAATGGACGGCGCTGCATCGGCCGGGGGCCCCCGACCTCTACCCCAAGGATCGTCGCCACGAGATCGACGAGGTGGCTGAGTCGTTCTTCCACGACGTGAACAACGGGGTCTACAAGGCGGGCTTCGCCACGTCACAAGCGGCCTACGAGAGGGCCTACGACAAGCTGTTCGACTGCCTCGACGGGCTGAGCGAGCGCCTGAGCCGCCAGCGGTACCTGGTGGGGGACACCCTCACCGAGGCCGACGTCCGGCTGTTCACCACCCTGGCCCGCTTCGACGCCGTCTACCACGGTCACTTCAAGTGCAACAGGCAGAAGTTGTCGGAGATGCCGGTGCTGTGGGCCTACGCCCGTGACCTGTTTCAGACCCCGGGGTTCGGCGACACCATCGACTTCGTCCAGATCAAGCAGCACTACTACATGGTCCACACCAACGTGAACCCCACCGGGATCGTGCCCGCCGGCCCCGACCTGTCGGGATGGTTGGACGACCACGGGCGGGCGTCACTTGGTGGTCGACCGTTCGGTGACGGCACGCCCCCCGGACCTCCGACAGTCGCCGAGGAGGTCCCCGCCGGTCACGGGCCGGTCTGAGCGCCGCGGGTGCCGACCGCCTCATCTCGTGGGGCGCGTTGCATTTGGTCCCAATGGGCTATGGCGTCGCCCGGGCGCTCTTTGTACGTTGACGATGGGCGCCGGTCGGCGCGTGAGTGAGGAGGGGCAGCCATGGGGTGGAGGCGCACGTTGACGCATCCCGGAGGGCATGGACACGAGCCGGTATCGGTCCCCGAGGCGGTCACCGTCGACGTCCGATCGTGGGTCGACGGCCACCTGCAAGCGGGACTCCCTCCCCGGATCCGGGTTCCCACGGCCCGCCAGCGGGCGGCGGCCTCGCTCGACGCCGCCCCCCAGCCGTCAACCGAACGGTGAGGGCACGACGGTGGCGCCGCTAGCGTCGCTGTCATGGAGACGCTGGCCGATGTCGTGGTCGAGCGCAGCAGGAAAGGCGTCGCCGTGGTGCTGGCCCCGCTGCACGCCGCCCACCTCGACGAGCTGTGGCTGTTGTTCGCGGATGTGGTCGCCACCGGTGACGGTTATCCGCAAGTGCCACCCCTGACCCGCGCGGCGTTCGAGGACGTGTGGGTGCGCCCGGTGAGTGCCGTGGTGGGCGCCGTCGTCGACGGACACCTGGCCGGCGCCTATTACCTCAAGACCAACGGGCCTGGCCTCGGCGCCCACATCGCCAATGCCGGTTACGTCGTCGACCGCCGGAGTCGAGGTCAGGGGATCGGTCGGCTGCTGGTGGCCGACTCGGTGGCCCGGGCGCCGCTGGTCGGCTTCGACGCCGTGCAGTTCAACTTCGTGTTCGCCTCCAATCCGGCCCGGGCGATGTACGAGGAGCTCGGTTGGGAAGTGGTCGGCCGCATCCCCGATGCCGTGGTCCGCCCGGGCCGGCCCGTCGAGGACGCCGTCATCTACTGGCGTCGCGTCGCCCATCTGAGACCGTCGCCTCAGGTTTAGGACGCGACCCGCTTGCGGGATCCTGCCCGGTCCATGAGGGCGTGCTCAGACCTGGCCGTAGAAGAGGCGCTCGACGACCCGCCGGGCCCGTCGGGTCAGGCGCCGGTACTCCTGGCGCAGGTCGCTCGGTGTGGCGTCGAGGCTGCGGGCCAGCGTGCTCAGGTGGTGTCCCGTGGAGGGCAGGGCATCGCCGGCCGAGCCGCGCACGAGGAACAGGCGGTTGCGGGTCTGCTCGCAGAACCGGTAGCAGGTGGCCAGCGTCCGGGCGTCGTCGCCGATGAGGGCGCCGGCGTCGACCAGGGCATCGAGGGCCTCGAGGGTGCCGGTGGCCCGCACCCCGTGGGTGAGCTGGAGCAGCTGGGCGGTCCACTCGATGTCGGAGAGCGAGCCGCGACCCAGCTTGAGGTGGAACCGGGGATCCTCGCCGGCCGGGATGCGCTCACCTTCGACGCGGGCCTTGGTCCGGCGGACCTCGCGGATGTCGGTGTCGGTGAACGGTCGGTCCCAGACGAACCCCTCGGCCAGCCGAGCGAAGCGCTGACCGACGCCGGTATCGCCGGCCACGAACCGGCCCCGCACGAGGGCTTGGCGCTCCCACGTCTGGGCCCACCGGTCGTAGTAGGTGGCGAACGCGTCAAGGCTCCGGGCCAGGGGTCCCTGACGGCCCTCGGGTCGGAGGTTGGCGTCAAGGGGATAGACACGGCGCGCCGGGGTCTCGCCACCGATCAGCTTGACCAACGCCACAGCCGCCGCCTCCCCGGCCGCCGCCGCTGTGCGGGTGCGAGGGTCGGGGAGAGCGAGCCCGTCGCCGCGGGAGTCGTAGACGAACAGGACGTCGAGGTCGCTGGCATAGGACAGCTCACCGCCACCGAGCCGGCCCATGGCGATCACCGCAAAGGGGACCTGGGGGTCGACCATCCCCACCCCGGCGCCCAACACGGACTCGGCCAACTCGCTCAGAGCCTGGCCGGTTCTGTCCACCGACGCCCGGCCGAGGACATCGGCGGCGGCGACGCGGAGCAACTCCCGTTGGTGAAAGGCGATCAGACCGTCCGAGCGGCTCCTCGGACCGCTCCGCCACGACAGTGACCGCCGGGACAGGTCGATCAGGTCGTCGGGGCTCGACGCCGAGTTGCGCCCGGTCCGCGCCGTGCCATCCACCGCTTCGTCACCGGTCGCCCCGCCGGTCCGACCGAGCCGGTCGGAAAGGCTGATCATCACGTCGGGATGACGCTCGAGCCCGCGAGCGAACACCGGCCCGGTGCCGAGCAGCAGGCACAACTGCCGGGCCGCCTCGGCCGACTCGCGGAACACGGTGGTGAGCTGCGAACGTCGGTGCTCGCCGGTGGTGAGCGAGCGCAGGCCGAGGAGGCCGAGGTCGGGGTCGGGCGACTGGGACAGCCATTCGAAGACCAACGGAAGGAGCTGGCGCATGAGCCGGGACGATCGGGAGAAGCCGCGGGTCAGCTCGGTGACCGCCTGACGGGTGCGTTCGGCGTCACTGAAGCCGAAGGCGGCCAGGCGCTCGGCGGCGGCCAGGGGCGACAGGGTGCCGGCCGCATCGGGGAGCGGGGCAGCGGCCACAGAGGCCACCTCGGCCGGTGGACGGTCACCGTGGCCCGTGGTCCGCACCACCGTGAACGCCTCCAGCAGCGGCCGGAAGAACAGGCGTTCGTGGATGGACCGACCGGTGGCTTGGTGGCGCCTCAGGTCGCGCTCGAAGCCGGCCAGAGCACTGGTCGAGGCCGCGTCCCGGTAGCCGAGCACCCGGGCCAGCCGGGCCCGGGCGCCGGCGTCGGTGGGCAGGGCGTGGACCTGTTGATCTTCGTAGAGCTGGAGGCGGTGCTCCACCACCCGCAAGAAGCGGTAGGCGCCCTCCAGGGCGACGGCGTCGACGGTGTCGACGTAACCGCCGGCCGCCAGCGCCCTCAGGGCCGCCAGGGTGCTCGGCGCCCGCAGCGTGGGGTCCTGTCGGCCATGCACAAGTTGCAGCAACTGGACGGCGAACTCAATATCGCGGATCCCTCCTCGTCCGCGCTTCAGCTCCCGCTCCTGGAGCCCCCGCCGGGTCATCTCCTCCTCGGCCAAGGCCTTGAGCTCTCGGAGGCGACGCAGGTCGTCGGCGCCGAACGGGCGACCCCAGACCCGGGTCATGGCCTCGGTGATGAACGCCGCGCCCAGCCCGGCGTCGCCGGCCGCCGCCCGGGCCTTGAGCAGCGCCTGGAACTCCCATGTTTGCGCCCAACGATCCCAGTAGTGGCGATAGGAGTCGAGGCTGCGCACCACCGCACCGGAGCGGCCCTCGGGGCGAAGGTCGAGATCCACCCGCCATGCCCGGCGCGCCTCGTCGAGGAGGTGGCGGGTCGGGCCCTGGCCCACGAGCACCACGTCGACGTCGCTGGCGTAGTTCAGCTCCCGGGCACCGAGCTTGCCCATGGCGATGATGGCCAGGTCGCCGGCACCGGACATGGCCCAAGCTCGACCGAGGACGTCGTCGGCCAGGTCGCTGAGGGCGTCGACCACGTCTTCGAGGCCGTCGCGCCCGGTAAGGTCACGCCCGGCGATGCGCAACATGCCCAGCCGTTTGTGACGGGCCAGGTCCCCATCGGTGATCGGGGGTGCGAAGGAGGCGTCATCGACGCCGGCGAGGACGTCGAGGGCCAGCGGATCGGTGAGGCACAAGCGAGCCAGCCAGGGACTGGCCGCGGTAACCGCCACCAGCGTGGCCCGCAGGTCGTGGTCCTCGGCGACCCGCCCGGCGGCGTCGGGCGACGCTTGGCCCAGACGCTCCATCAACCGAACCACGGCTCCGGGGTCGGCGCTGTGCTCCACCTCCTTGGGCGTCATCACCGTGTCGATCATGCCATCGTCCCAGTCGCCGCACCCCCGAGGCAGCATCCGCTCAGGCCACGGCCACCCGCTCTGGACCCGTGGGAGCGCTGGGGTGGCGAGCCCGCAGCGGTGCGAACAGGGGCAGGAGGATGTCGTCGACCACATGGGCGACGAATGCATCGTCGAGGGGTTGGCCCAGCATCTGACGCAGGGCCATGACCCCCGGGCCGACCTCGTCGAGCACCGCAGGGTCGACCTCCGCCGGCTCCTCGCCCCGGGCCTGGGCCCGCTCGACGATGGCGGCGGCCACGCGGTGCTGAGCGTCGAAGAGTTGGTCGTAGAGGACTCCACCGAGCTCAGGATCGCTGCGGGCGGCCAAGGCCAGGCCGAACATCACGTCGCCGTCCGAGCCCGCCATGTGGGTCCGGATCAGTTCGACCAGAGCCAGGAGGTCGCCCCGGAGGGATCCCTGATCGGACACGACCGGCGCCGGGTCGCGAGCCAGGCAACGCCGGACCGCCTCGGCCACCATGGCCGCCTTCCCGGGCCAACGCCGGTAGATGGTGGCCTTCGACGCCCGAGCCCGGGCGGCGACGGCGTCCATGCTCAGCCGGTCGTAGCCCACCTCGGCCACCAGCTCGATGGCGGCGTCGAGGAGAGCCTGACGACGCGACTCATCGCGAGGTCGGCCGATGCGGGGGGTGGCCTGGGGAGCGGCGATCGCCGTGCTGTCGGGCATGGTTTCCAGGGATTTCGGGGCCGGTGTGGCCACGTCACTTAAAGAACGAAACCGTTCCGTTAACAACATACCGGCGGGGAACCCGAAGCGGACCGTGACATTGGTCATGGGCGACGCCGGTGGCCCCAGCGTCGCCGGCGTCCGTTTTCGGGGCCTACGCTCGGGCGGGTGACCCGCCTTCGTGTGGCCCTCGCTCAGATCAACCCCGTCGTCGGCGACCTGGCGGGCAACGTCGAGCGCATCATCGATGCCCTTGACGACGCCGAGGGCACCGGCGCCGACCTGGCCGTGTTCCCCGAGTTGGCCATCACCGGCTACCCCCCCGAGGATCTGCTGCTCAAGCCGGGCTTCATCGCTGACAATCGTGTCGCCCTGGAGAAGGTGGCCGCCGCCACCGGGCGGTGCGTGGCCGTGGTCGGATTCGTCGATGCCCTCACCGACCTGTACAACGCCGCCGCCGTCTGCGCCAACGGGGCCGTCGTCGGGATCCACCACAAGCAGGTGCTTCCCAACTACGGCGTCTTCGACGAGCAGCGCTACTTCGCCCCCGGCCGGGGGGCGGCCCGCCTGTGGTCGATCGGCGGGGTGCGGGTCGGGGTCTCGGTGTGCGAGGACGCCTGGAGCCCGACGGGACCGATCGCCGCCCAGGCGGCCGGCGGCGCCGAGCTCATGGTCAACATCAACGCGTCGCCGTACTACACAGGTCGCAGCGGCGAGCGGGAACGGATGCTCGCCACCCGGGCCGCCGACGCCTCCACCACCCTGGTGTATGTCAACTGCGTGGGTGGCCAGGACGAGTTGGTCTTCGACGGGACGTCGATGGTGCTCGATGCCGACGGGCACGTCATCGCCTCGCTCCCCCAGTTCGACGAGACCGTGAGCGTCCTCGACCTCGACGTGCGGCCCGTGTACCGCAAGCGGCTCCTCGATCCCCGAGGGCGCCAGGTAGCCGATCCCCTTCCGGTCACCGTGATCACCGCTGCCCCCCGCCAGACCCCGACCGCCCCCCGCCTGCCGCTACCTCGAACGCAGATCCTCAGCGCCGAAGCCGAGGTGTGGAACGCCCTGGTGACCGGGACCCGCGACTATGTCGACAAGAACGGCTTCTCCGACGTGGTCATCGGCCTCTCGGGGGGGATCGATTCGTCGACCGTCGCTACCGTGGCGGTGGATGCCCTGGGCGCCCCCCGGGTACACGGGGTATCGATGCCGTCGCGCTACTCGAGCGAGGGTTCGAACACCGACGCCGCCGATCTGGCCCACCGCCTGGGGATCGACCATCGCACGGTGGCCATCGAAGAGGCCCATGCCGCTCTTCGAGGCATGCTCGAGCCGTGTCTGGGCGAAGAGACACCGGGCATGACCGACGAGAACCTGCAGAGCAGGATCCGGGGCGTGACCCTGATGGGCCTGTCCAACGCTCTGGGCTGGCTGGTCCTCACCACCGGCAACAAGAGCGAGGCGGCGGTCGGTTACTCCACCCTGTACGGCGACACGGCGGGCGGCTTCGCGGTGATCAAGGACGTGCCCAAGACCCTCGTGTTCCGCCTGTGCCAGTGGCGCAACACGATCGGCGAGGTCATTCCCCCCGCCATCCTCACCAAGCCGCCGTCCGCCGAGCTGCGCCCCGACCAGCGCGACGATCAGAGCCTTCCCCCCTACGACATCCTCGACCCCATCATCGCCGCCTACGTCGAGGACGACATGACCAAGCAGGAGCTCGTCGAGGTCGGCTTCGACGAGGACATCGTGACCAGGGTGGTCCGTCTCATCGATATCGCCGAGTACAAGCGCCGCCAAAGCCCTCCGGGGGTGCGGGTCACGCCCAAGGCGTTCGGTCGGGACCGGCGGGTGCCGATCACCAACCGCTACCACTGAGCGCCCCTACCGACAGCATGGATCGCCGCCCCCGGGCAGTACCATGACGCTCCCATGCCGCCCCCTGCCGCCGACGCCGAGCGGGTCCTCCCGGCTGACCCCGCCCCCCGACGGCGGTCGCGCGCCCGGCGCGGGGACGGCGAGCGCCTGCGTGGTGAGATCCTGGCCGCCGCAGAAGCGTTGCTCATCGCCACCAACGACGTGGCCACGTTGTCGATCCGGGCCGTGGCATCAGCCGTCGGGGTCACTCCCCCGTCGATCTACCTGCACTTCGCTGATCGCAACGACCTGCTGTTCGCAGTGTGCGAGCGCCACGCCATCCAGCTGGAATCGGCCATGGCCGACGCCGCCATCGGCGTGGACGACCCCCTCGAGCGCCTCCGACTTCGGGGCCTGGCCTATCTGCACTACGGCCTGCATCACCCCGAGCACTACCGCATCTTGATGATGAGCCGTCCCGACGACACCCCGGACCGTTTCATCGACGAGCGGATGGTCGACACCGCCGGCCTCCTCCCCGTCGTCGACGACATCCGGGCCGCCATCGAGGGGGGCGTCTTCCCCGCCCAGGATCCCATCGACGCCGCCAAGCTGTTGTGGATGATGATTCACGGCATGGTGTCTCTGCTGATCTCCAAGCCCGATTTCCCCTTCCCTCCGCCCGAGGAGTCCTACCAGCGCCTCTACGAGATGCTGGTGGCCGGCCTGGTCACTCCGGCGCGGGCCGCTCCGGGCTTGTGAGCAGCACAACGTCGTGAACGGTGGCGCCGGGCCGCTCGGTTTGCTGGAGGCGGCCGAGATGATCGGTCACCACGTGTGGTCCGAACGCCGCGGCTTCGAGGTCCTCGGTTCATGGACTGCGTCCATCGACGACGGGGCCGTCAAGGCCATGGTGGACCGCCACGCCCAGCACCACGCCTGGAGGGCGGCGCAGTGGTGGGAACGCCTGCCCGTCCTGGCCCAGATCGATCGCTACGACCTCGTCGTCGCCCCGTCGACGCCCGCTGCGGCCATGGTCGAGGCCCTCAGTCGCCTGACCTCTCCGGTAGGACGGATGGCGGGGGCGTACCGGGTGGCGTTGCCTCGCCTGGCGGCCGCCTACCGCCGGCACCTGAGCCGGACAAGCCCGGTAACCGACGGGCCCACCATCCGCACCCTGACCATGGTCCTGGCCGACGTCGAGGAGGACTGGCGGGAGGGGGAGGTCTCGCTGCAGGCCCTGTTGAGCACGCCCACGGCGGCCTACGAGGCGGGCGACATTGTTGGCCGCCTGGAGGTCATCCTGTCGGGCGCATCGCTCCGGTCAACGGATGGTGGGGGAGCGCCGGATGCGCAGGGCACTGGACGGTGAGGGAGCGAAGGCAGAAAGGTGTCAGGCCGTGCGGGTGGGGGCCCAGCGTGCGAAGCGACGCAGCGCAACGCGAATGAGACCCCCGAACATCGGCGTGCCCACCTGGTAGAGGGGGCCGAGGAGGGGAGTAGGGGCATCGAGCGTCTCGGTCCAGGTGAAGCGGGTCCGCTCTGAGCCGAGCGACTCCATCTCGTAGATGGCCGAGCCCTGCACAAACTTGCCGGTGTGAGCGAGCACGGCGCGAAACGGCGGGTCCCAGGCGGTGATCTCCATGGGATCGACGATGGTCAGCGGCCCCCAGCCGGTGCGCGCCTCGATGGTCGAGCGGTACCCGGTACCGCCAGTGGGACGGACCGTCGAGCCCGGCACCCAGTTCTGCTGCCCGGCCCAGTCGACGGCGGCATCCCATGTGGGTTCCAGGCCGAGCGGTACCTCGATGGATGCCGACACCTTGCCCATGCAGTCACCGTATCGGCGCCGTCGGACCTTCGGGCCCGGTCGATGGTTCCCGATCGGTGGCTCACTCCACCCACGGGTCTCTACAGGAGGCGACCGATGGCTGAGGGAATCGATTGGAACAGCGAGATCATCGGGGAGTCCGGGCGAAAGGGGGCATGGTCGGTGGCCAGTTCGAGGGCGCTACGTGGGCGTTGAGGGGGGCACTGACACCATCCCGGTCACGGTGCGCGGGTCCTCGAAGGCCTCTGTCCCTCGGTGGGGCAGAGCGGAGGCGACCTCGGGGGACAGAGCGGAGGTGGACGGGAATCGAACCCGCCGGACGGGGATCGCCCGTCCCACCCGCTTTGAAGGCGGGGGGGCCCACCAGGTACCCAGACACCTCCCGGCGGCGGCCGACCGGTTGATCGGCAGCGTTCGAATGACAAACCTACCAAGTACCCGGACCTGGCGGGGCCGGGCTGTGGCCGTCTTGGCCGAGGCGGGCTGGGCGGGGCGGCTCGAGGCCGGCCGGTCGTCGCCGGGGGCGGGGCCGCTACGCTGTCCGCCCATGAAGAAGATCGTCGTCCTTGCCGCCCTCATCGGTGCGTCGCTGTTCGCGGCCAAGAAGCTGCGCGCCAGCTGAGCCACCAGCCCTCCTCGGGTGGCCAGCCGTCCTTTGGGAGGCCAAACTGTCGGATGGGTCCGTGGCGCAGGGAGACCTGCGCCACGGCGCGCGTACGGACGGGAGCCGGGTCTACAGAGGGTAGGCGGCACATCGATGATGCCCAGGTCCGTGACCCCCACGTCGGTGACCCCCAGGTCGGTGAGCGGCAGGTCGGTGAGCGGCAGGTCGGCGCCCGGCCGGTCGGTGGAGGTAGTGCCATGCGGTGATCCCCCCGGTGGCGGCAGCCACGGCGGCGACGGCCGGGACACTCCAGCTCCGTTGGTGGAGCACGGGGAGGTTGGCATCGGTGCTGGCACTGGCGGTCCTCGTCGGGTTATCGCTTGCCTGGGGAAGGCCGACCCGTTGGAAACGACGGATCTCCCAGCCCCGCTCAACGGCGGCCCGTCGGAGGGCACGGTCGGGATTGACGGCCACCGGGTGTCCGACGGCCTCGAGCATGGGGAGGTCGGTGACGGAGTCCGAGAACGCCCAGGAGTCGGCCAGGACGACACCGTCGCGTCGGGCGAACTCAGCCACGGCGGCGGCTTTGGCCGGTCCGTAGACGTACCGGCCCATCCGGCCCGTGTAGCAGCCGTCAGCATCGACCTCGGCCTGGCTGGCTATGGCCCCGTCCATGCCGAGCCGAGCAGCCAAGGGACCGACGACCTCCTCGGGGGCGGCAGAGACCAGATAGACAAGTCGGCCGGCCCGGCGGTGGGCGGCGATGGCCTCGATGGCGTCGGTGAAGGCCACGGGAAGGATGACCGAGTCGAGCTCGGACGCCACCACCCGTCGGACCAGGGCCTGATCCCAGCCTTCGGTGAGCGCCAGAACCGCTCGCTGCAGTCGGGCCACCTTCTTGGCCCCGGCTCCGAAACGGACAAAGAGCAGGTGGGTCCACGCGCCGCGAATCAGGGTTCGTCGGTGCAGCAGGCCCTGGCGGCGGAAGGCGGGGGCGAAGGCGGCCATCGACGAGCGGGCGATGACTGTCTTGTCGACATCGAAGAACGCGGCCTCCATGATGTTCACCGTAGCGGTGGTCCGAACCGACAACCGGGGCGCGGTGGAGCGCCCGGCCCAGTACCGTCTGGAGGGTAGGCACCGGGACGGACCGCCCCAAAACCGTATCGAGGAGCTGGTGTTGGACAAGCTGGTCGCATTCCTGAGTGACAGTCGCCGGGCTCGACGGACGCTCACGGCTGTCGTCGTGGCTCTGGTGGTGGCCGCCGCCGGCCTGATCGGCTACCCCGCCATCACCAACCTGGTGCACAACAACCTGCAGGACCGCCTGGCCAACGGTCTCGACAGCGCCGCCAACAAGATGGCCTATGAGCGGGGGACACTCGGCGAAGGTGCCGCACTGACCCGCATCATGATCCCCCACATTGGCGTCGACGCCGTGGTCGTGCAGGGCATCAGCGACAAGGCCCTCGAAGCCGGCTCCGGTCACTATCCCCAGACCCCCTTGCCCTGCGAGACCGGCGACGTGGCTATCGCCGGGCATCGCACCACCTACGGCAAACCGTTCGCCAACGTCGACCGGCTGCGGCCCGGCGACCAGATCACCCTGGCCACACCGGTCGGTTCGTGCGTCTATCGGATAGCGCGGGCTCCGTTCGTGGTCGCCTACAACGATGTTGCCGTGGTGGCCAACACACCGAGCGTGGCCACCCTGACACTCACCGCCTGCCACCCGAAGGGGTCGGCGTCGCATCGCATGATCATCAAAGCCGACATGGTCAGCTCGGAGCTCGGGTGACGAACCGTCGTGCCCCGATGGTCTGCGCCGTCCTGGCCGGGCTGGTCCTGGCCGTTTCGGCCGGCCCCCTGGGTGGGGAGGCGCTCGCCGTCGATGGGTCGCCGGCCGTTTCGCCGAACGCCGCGCCTGCGGCAGCGTCCCCCCCGAACAAGGCGCCGATCACCGTGGTGCCCACGCCGTGCAACAAGCGGAGCGACGGCGCGTGCACGGCCGCACCTAGGACATTGGTGGTCACCTTCGGCTCCGGTAGCGCCGTCCCGGACGGCGTGACCGTCACCTGGACGACCACGGGTCGGCCCACGGCCACGCCGGGCCCGGCGCAGTCGTCGGTCTTCTTGAACAAGGTTGATGGCGGATGCCACCCGGCCACCGGTGCGGTCACGTGCACCTGGCCGTGGCCCACCGGCCTGGAGGCGCCGGGGTCGATCGTGGTCCTCAACGGTACCTATCAGGTAGCGCCGTGCTCTGCGCCCCCGTCGCCGGGTACCAGGGTGTGCC